>DAOWEW010000037.1 GCA_030638305.1 Desulfobacteraceae bacterium | reverse complement strand
AGCTTTTAGCGATCTTCCGGAGATAATTAAAAAACGCATGAAAAATCAGGATATCGGCTTTGGCGCAAAGATAATAAGTGCTCAGGAAAATGTTGATATTCTCAAACATGTTAAGTCGGAAGATCTTATCGAATACGGATTTGAAACAGAATTTATAGGACGTCTTCCTGTAAAAACTGTTTTTGATCATTTGACTGAATGCGACCTTTACGAAATCCTGAAAAATCCCAACAATCCCGTAATCCTGGGGAAACAACTTGATTTTGCAGCATACGGTATTGATATAAAGTTTGAAGATAAAGTATTTCGTATTTTAGCAAAACGTGCCTTTGAAGAAAATACAGGAGCAAGGGGCCTGGTAAGTGCAATTGAAAAGGCTCTGCTTCTGTTTGAAAAGACACTGCCCTCAACCGATACTAAAAGATTTCCTGCAATCGTTTCTCTAATGGAAGATCCAAAAGAATATCTGAGAAAACTTTTAGATACATCAAAAACCAAAGAGTTGAACAAAACCTTTGAAAGTCTGGAACTTGGAGAGAAAAAAAATATTCATGAATATATAACGGCAAATAAGAATAATTTAACTGACAAGTACAATCTTACTCTTACTCCATCCCGTATTGATGTAGTTGCTTCTTATTACTGCAAAAATATAATGGATATCGGAAATGCAATAAAAAATATCAAGTCTTATTATGATGATATAAAAAAAATAGAGCTATATTTTTTCAAAAACAGTGATATTAATGTTGTGCTGGAAGAAAATGCTATTGATTTCATTATTGAGCAAATGATTACGGCTGATATTAAGCTTGACAATCTTTATAAAAAGCTCACGAGTGAGTTTAAAGACGGTCTAAAACTTGCACAGGAGAAAACCGGCAAAAACCGTTTCTTTATTACAAAAGAAGCTCTGCTGGCTCCCGAGACTTTTATTAACGAGCTGATAACAGACGAGTTATAAAATGTAACTGCTCAACAATTTCTATTAAACTATGGAACGCGGACGAATTAACTTCCACAAGCAGGCGCGTAGTTGGGGAAGTTATTTCGTCCACGTTTCTAATAATTAAGAGACCTTATAAAAATGATTGGAATATCAAAACTTTACTGTGGAACGGTCGAGCCGTCAGATGCTCTCCGATACGAACGTAAGTCATCACAACTACCTTCCCATCTGCTTCAGTTTTCCAAAGATAAACAGCCTGTTGTAGTATGGAACATTACAAGACGCTGCAATTTAAAGTGTGTTCACTGTTACGCTCACGCAAAGGATCAATCTTTTGACAACGAACTTACTACAAAAGAGGGTAAAAACCTTATAGATGATCTTTCCCTGTTCAAAGTGCCTGTGCTGCTACTTTCCGGTGGAGAGCCTACTATACGAAAAGATCTCCCCGAGCTTGCCGCATATGCCGTTGAAAAGGGCATGCGAGCCGTTATATCAACAAACGGAACTTTGATAACACCGCAAATGGCTCGTGTACTAAAGGACATCGGCCTTTCCTATGTGGGCATAAGCCTTGACGGAATGGAAGAAATCAACGACCGTTTTAGGGGCGTTAAGGGCTCTTTCAGGGCAGCCGTAAAAGGTATTGAAAATTGCCAGGATGCAGGAATAAAAGTAGGTCTTCGCTTTACCATCAATAAGTTCAATGTTAATGAAATTGCAAACATATTTAACCTCCTTGAAGATATGGAGATTCCAAGGGTATGTTTTTATCACCTTGTTTATGCAGGCCGGGGGTCAAAACTCGTGGAAGAAGATCTGTCTCACGATGAAACCAGAAAAGCAGTTGATTTGATAATGGATATGACAAAAAAACTCCATGATAAAGGAAAGCCCAAAGAAGTATTAACTGTTGATAATCATGCTGACGGGCCATATGTCTATCTGAGGTTGCTTAAAGAAGATCCGAAACGTGCGGCAGAAGTCCTTGAGCTTCTCAAAATGAATGAAGGAAACAATTCCGGACGGGGCATTGGATGCATTAGCTGGGATGGAGAGGTTTACGCTGATCAGTTCTGGCGACATTACAGTTTCGGAAATGTTCAGAAAAGGCCATTTTCCGAAATATGGACAGACACTTCAGAACCTTTAATGAAAAAGCTTAAAGAGAAAAAAAAGTATATAAAGGGCAGATGTGCTACGTGTCGGTGGTTAGACATTTGCGCCGGAAATTTCAGAGTAAGAGCCGAAGCCACAACAGGCGACGCTTTTGCACCGGATCCGGCATGTTATCTCACAGATGAAGAAATAGCGTAAAAGCTGGTAAGCTGCAAGGGAGAAGATTGATGTTATTTCCGGAATACAGACCAAGACGCTTGAGGCAAAATAAAGCCTTCCGGCGAATGATTCGTGAAACCACACTTTCTGTAGATGACTTGATTCTTCCTCTTTTTGTCATAGGTGGCAAGGGAATTAAAAATCCCATAGAGTCCATGACCGGACATTATCAATTATCCATAGACAATCTTGTTAAAGCTGCCGGACAAGCATTTAAACTTGACATACCTGCTGTTATGCTTTTTGGAATACCTGACAAAAAAGACCCCCTTGCAACCAGTGCTTATGCAAAGCATGGTATCGTTCAAAAGGCAACTATTGCCCTGAAAAAAAAAATACCGGATCTTGTTGTAATAACTGACGTATGTTTATGCCAGTACACGGATCATGGCCATTGCGGAATTGTGGAAGGACACAGCATAAACAATGATGCCTCCCTTGACCTTCTTGCCAGAACGGCTTTGTCGCATGCAAAAGCAGGAGCAGACATGGTGGCTCCGTCCGATATGATGGACGGCCGTGTTGCTGAAATCCGCAATGCTCTTGATGAAAACGGCTTCAGCAATACTCCCATCATGTCATATGCAGCCAAGTACTGTTCGTCTTATTACGGACCGTTTCGCAGTGCAGCTCACTCTTCTCCAAAATTCGGAGATAGAAGAACATACCAGATGGATCCTGCCAATTCACTTGAGGCGCTCAGGGAAGTTTCGCTGGACATAGAAGAAGGCGCTGACATAATCATGGTCAAGCCAGCCCTTCCTTATCTTGACATTATATATCGCATACGCAGTGAAATAACTCTTCCCGTTGCCGCATACAATGTCAGCGGCGAATACGCAATGATTAAAGCCGCCGAAAAAATGGGATGGATAGACGGCAAAAAAGTAATGATGGAAACATTAATTTCAATCAAACGCGCCGGCGCAGACATGATCCTTACATATTTTGCTATTGATGCAGCTAACGAATTAAGTAACCGTTTACAGTTTCCAGTTAACGGTTAATCAAAGCATAAAACTGTTAACCGTAAACCGACAACCGTAAACGGTTAAAAAGCTAAATGGTTAAAAACTATATGACAAATAACGCTCACACATCTCAACCGAAATCTCATCCGCACGCTGAAAACAAAGGAGCGACAATGCGACTTGTTGCATGGGAAACCACGCGCAACTGCAATCTTTCATGCGTACACTGCCGTGCCTCAGCCACAAAAGGTCCGTACACCGGCGAGCTTGACACAAAAACTTCTCTACAGCTTCTTGATCAGATAGCAGAAGTCGGACAGCCCATAATCATACTTACAGGCGGAGAGCCTTTGCTACGGCCAGACATTTTTGAAATAGCGCGTTACGGTACGGATAAAGGCCTGAGAATGGTAATGGCTCCAAACGGAACGCTTATAACGGAACAATCTGCCCAAAAAATGGCAGATGCGGGCATAAAAAGAATAAGTATAAGCTTAGATGGTTCCACAAAAGAAAGCCATGACAGCTTCAGGGGAGTTGACGGTGCATTTGACAGTGCACTTCGAGGTATAAACTTAATTAAAAATGCCGGAATAGAATTTCAAATAAACACAACCATAACAAAAGCAAACCTGGATCAGATCCCGAAAATTCAGGAACTCGCTGTTAATCTTGGCGCAGTAGCTCATCACATTTTTCTTCTGGTACCGACAGGCCGCGGCAAATATATTCTGGACCAGGGAATATCGGCAGAAGAATATGAACGTACTCTTAACTGGTTTTATGATCAAAGAGAAAAAACACCCCTGCAATTAAAAGCCACATGTGCTCCACATTACTACAGGATACTCAGGCAAAGAGCAAAAGAAGAAGGAAAATCAGTTAGTTTTAAAACACATGGTCTTGATGCAGTAACGAGAGGATGTCTTGGAGGAACAGGATTTTGTTTTATCTCGCACAGGGGCGTTGTGCAACCCTGTGGGTTTCTTCAAGTAAACTGCGGTGATGTTACAAAAACATCTTTTGCAGATATCTGGAACAATTCGGAAGTATTTTTGGCCTTGCGTGATTTTAGTAAACTAAAGGGAAAATGCGGAAAATGCGAATTCAAAAAAGTCTGCGGAGGCTGTAGAGCAAGAGCTTATGAGGCGACCGGCGACTTTCTGGCTGAAGAACCTCTTTGTAATTATCAGCCAAATTTGAGGAAAGCCTTATGAAAATACACTCCTTAATGATTTCCGAGCCTATCACAATAACGGAAAATGCCTCCATAAGCGAGGCTATTGAGCTGATGAAAATTAACTCAATCCGTCATCTGCCTGTGATTTCAGAGAAAAACCTGCTTGCAGGCTTAGTTACGCTTGCAGATTTGAAACAAGGACTTATGCCCTCAATGGTCGCAGGCGTCACGCTCTCGGACCTGATTATAAAAAATCCTATTACAGTTGCTCCTGATGATGATCTCGAAGTTGCAGCCCAGCTCATTTATAAGCACAAAATTGGCGGAATGCCTGTAGCAAAAAACGGCAAACTGGTCGGTATAATTACAGGAACGGATATCCTGAGAGCCTTTATTGAAATGATGGGAATGCTTACCGCAAGCTCGCGTATTGATGTAGTGATAGGAGAAAAACCCGGAGCATTCAAAAAAGTTCTTCACATTATAAATGATAATGAAGGGGATATAATTAATGTGGGAATGACAGCCCAACTTGCAAACAAAAGGACATATTATTTCCGACTCTCTTCCTGTAAAACCGATATCATCAAACAAGCTCTTGAGAAGGAAGGGTTTGAAGTGCTTGATACAATGGATTAGAAAAAAACTTCAGGTATGCGCACCTCTCATCATCCAGCCCGGACTTATTTTTCCCCTTAAAGATTCAATTTCAATAGCAACTGATTTAAAATGAAACTCTCTGATGATACGCTGATTGCTCATGAAAAACTGACGCAATATTTGCTGGTTCTGAAAAAACGAAATGATAAAGCGCAATGGCTGGCTCAGGCTGGATATACCATTGAAAACTGGCAGATATTGGAGATTGATATAAGAAATCAGATTTTGTCAGCCAATGCTACGCCAATTGAAAAAACAAAATATGGTCAAACGTATGAAATCAGACACCACCTAATCGGACCGAATGGAAAAAGTTTGCCAGTGTGTACAATTTGGATGACGGAAACCGCAACGGGCAATACAAAATTTATTACCATGTATCCTGACAAAAGGAGACAGAAAAATGACCTACAAGTTATTTGAAGAAGTTATTTTAACAAAAGATATTCCTAAAAAGGGGCTGAAAAAAGGTGATGTTGCAACTATCGTTGAACATCATCCTGTTTCTGATGAAGAAGATGGTTATTCGTTAGAATTGTTTAATGCGCTCGGAGATACGATAGTAGTGATAACTTTACCTGATTCAGCAATTGAACCGTTAACTGAGAATGAGATTTTTAATGTTCGTTTATTGGCAGCAGCGTAAAAGATGGGAATAGAAAATGCCATAGAAGGTTTATTGAGAGATTGGGAATAATAGATGTTCTTAAATCGGAACAATTTGCAGGGTGGGCAGTGCCCACCCTGCTGTAACTTCTTGAGATTACAAGGTGTCCTGTCTTAAGTTGGCAGCATCATTTGTTAACCAATAAACGAGCAACCAATCAGAAATCCTTAAAATCTCCATCATCTAAAGGTATTATCTGATCAGGACTTACTTCCGCGCCTTGGGTGATCTGCGGCTTTGTTTTGCTAACTACCGGGACTCTGGCTTTCTTCGCAGAAGCCGTAATGGCTCTTTTTGCTTCTATCCTATGTCCTCTGCCTGATGTCTGTTTTCTGCTTCCGATATTTTTACTGCTTCCGCCAACCATAGCTGACAGTTCTTCTACAATCCCCATCATCTGCTCTGCCTGT
>DAOWEW010000061.1 GCA_030638305.1 Desulfobacteraceae bacterium | reverse complement strand
TTGCAGGACCAATTATCCTTTTTTTCATTTTAGGGCTTGCTGCAAGTCTTGTTTCAGGATGGATGCTATCCCCAAAGCTTCTTTATTCCCAGAAAAAACAGCCTATAGATTTTAATCATGTACTTCATGTTGAAGCTGTGGAAGAAGGATGTGAGAGTTGCCATTTTTTCCGAGAGGATGGAAGTTTTTCAGGGATTCCAAAACTTGCACAGTGCATTGACTGTCATGAGGAGGCCCAGGGCGAGGATCCGAATGAAGTAAAATTTGTTGAGCAATATGTAGCAAATGGAAGAGAGGTTCCATGGTTGGTATATGCAAGACAGCCTGACTGCGTATTCTTTTCACATGCAGCACATATCAAAAAGGCAGAGATGGAGTGCGGCACATGTCACGGGTCCATTGGCGAATCCGAACATTCTCGGGTTTATGAAGAAAACAGAATTACAGGTTACAGTCGGGATATATGGGGAAAAAACATATCAGGTTTGAAGAAACATACATGGGAGCGCATGAAGATGGATGATTGTGCCGAGTGTCATACTACAAAGAAAATTGAAACAGATGTTGATACACTTCCCTGGCCGATCAACTGGCTTCCGCGCCCTTATGAAAAGCAGACCGGCAATCAAGCAAGAGTTAAGACGGTCAAAGAAGCGTGTTTTGTGTGTCACAAGTAAATAAACTTTAAAGCCGATTAGCTTAAGAGCTACACATTTTTAAGGGGTAGAATTGATGAAGATAGGCAGAAGAAGTTTCTTGTCATTTATAATTGGTGGTGCGGCTGGTTCAGCTTTTACACCATTGCCTTGGAAGCTGACGGATGATTTATCCATATGGTCACAAAATTGGCCATGGACGCCTGTTCCGCCGGATGGTGAATACAGTCAAAATAATACGGTCTGTACTCTCTGCCCCGGAGGCTGTGGTATTACTGTACGCAAAGTTGACGACCGCGCTGTTAAAATAGAGGGTATGAAAGGACATCCGGTAAACGATGGTGGTGTGTGCATACTGGGTTTGTCTGGCCTTCAGTTGCTTTATGGTCCCACACGCGTCAAATCACCATTAAAAAGAGTAGGGGAAAGAGGCGAAGGAAAATGGGAAAAGATATCCTGGGATGAAGCTATTTCAGAGGTTGCACAAAAACTTGCCGAAATAAGATCTCAAGGCGAATCTCATGCAATTGGTGCTATTGTGAATTCAGATTGTGGGACAGTGCCCAATCTTTTTAAAAGATTTCTGACAGCATACGGCTCTCCCAATTTTATGACAATGCCTTCCATTCAAGATTCATATAAGACTACGATATCTCTTATGCAGGAGGCAGATGCTCAAGCTGGATTTGATGTTGAAAATGCCGATTTTATATTAAGTTTCGGAAGCGGAATAATTGATGGATGGGGGTCTCCGGTGCGCATGTTTAAGGCTAACAGTGCATGGAAAGCCGATGGTAAAAAAATGGTACAGATTGAGTCTCGCCTGTCAAATACAGCAGCAAAATCCGATAAATGGATTCCAATAAATCCCGGTACAGAGGCAGCTTTGGCATTAGGCCTTGCGAATGTTATCATAACCAACTCGTTAGATTCCAAAAAAGTTAGTCAGTCAACCGGTTTTGAATCATTCAAGGAGCTGGTACAAAATGAGTACAGCACGGATAAAGTATCAGAAATAACGGGAATAAATAGTGACGTCATAGTTTCATTAGCCAAAAATTTTGCACAGGCTTCAAAGCCTTTGGCAATTTGCGGCAAAGGGCAGGGGAGTGCACCGGGAAGCCTTGATGAATTTATGGCTGTGCATGCATTAAATGCTCTTGTAGGTAATATAAATGAAGAGGGCGGTGTTTGGGCTGTTTCCGAGCCTGATTATATCAATTGGTCTGATCCGGAATTGGATAGTGTTGCCTCAACCGGTATGCAAAAAGAGCGGATAGATGGAGCAGGCAGTGAGTACCCGCATGCAGCATCTTTGTTAAATCGTTTTCCTGGAGTCATTAATTCAGGAGAAGGGTATCCATTTAAGGCGCTTTTTGTCTCAGATGCAAATCCTCTGTACTCTATGCCTGGCAGCAAAACAATTAAGACGGCATTTAAAAACATACCATTTATTGTAAGTTTTTCATCATATATGGATGAAACTGCTAGCAATGCAGACTTGATCCTGCCGAATCATGTTTACCTGGAACGTTATGAAGATGTACCAACGCTGGCAGGGTTGTCTAAACCCATTGTCGGTCTTGCAAGGCCTGTGGTAAAACCCCAGTTTAACACAAAGCATGTTGGCGATGTTATAATGCTTATGGCAAAAGCGCTGGGAGGTAAAATAGCCGATGCTTTTCCATGGGACAACTATGAAGCATGTCTTAAAGAAACATTGGGCATTAAATGGGATGCTCTGGTGGAAAATGGATTTGAATTCAATGGTGACAAATGTAAGTTGGAAGGCGATTTTAATTTTTATCCTGAGGCCATGAAATCACTTTCCGGTTTTAGTCCGGTAAGCATAGAAGGCAGTGCACTTTCGTATCCTCTTATACTTATGCCGTATGATTCTATCAGACTTGCAAATGGATATATTGGCGATCCGCCATTTGCAATAAAGGCAGTTGAGGATACGGTTCTTAAAGGTAAAGATGCATGTGTTGAGATAAATCCCAAGACAGGCAAAGATTTGGGGCTGACTCAGGGAAAACATGCATTCTTATATACTCCAAGAGGTAAAGCAAAGGTTAAGGTACATCTTTATGAAGGAATTATGCCTGGTATAGTTGCTTTGCCAAGAGGTTTGGGACATACTGCCTATGATAAGTACCTTGCTGGTAAGGGATGTAATTTTAACGAACTTATCGGTTCGGTAGAAGATCAAGTATCCGGTCTTGATGCAGCATGGGGGATAAGGGCTAGGCTGACCAAAGTATAACTTGAATAAGAGGTTTTGATGAAAGAAGAAGGTAAACATAAAAAAGCCAAGAAGTATGGAATGGTCATAAACCTGGACGCGTGCACTGGTTGTGGAGCCTGCATGGTTGCTTGTATGGCTGAGAATAATGTGCCGTTCAAGGAGGATGAATCTAACAAACTGGACAGTATTGCATGGATGCGTGTTTACAAGCTGACAAATGGTAAATCCTATCCTGATGCCGATATCTGTTATCTTCCCAGACCATGTATGCATTGTGAGGGAGATCATGGACATTCGCCATGTGTGTCTGTTTGTCCGGCAACCGCAACAGATTATAACCATGATACAGGAATTGTAAGCCAGATTTATACCCGGTGCTTTGGATGCAGGTATTGCATGGCTGCATGTCCGTATCATGCACGTTATTTTAACTGGTGGGATCCGGTATGGCCGGAAGAATCGACTAAATATCTTAGTCCTAATGTTTCACCTCGAATGAGAGGTATTGTGGAAAAATGCAGTTTTTGTTTCCACAGATATCAACTGGCAATGGATAAAGCATATGTCGAAGGACGGACAGTACTTGAGGAAGATGAATATCAGACCTCTTGTACCCAGGCATGTCCTGCCGGCGCTATTACATTTGGTGATTTGAACAATCCCGAGCATAAGGTGCATCAACTGGCCAGGCCTGATAACAAGCATGGTGGACGACCGGGGAGTCCCAATGTTTTTCGGCTTCTTGAAAGACTTGGAACGAATCCCAAGGTTTATTATATGTCAAGTCGTGAATGGGTAAGGCGAGCCGGTGATAATTACATTGATGATGAAGATTTCGCAAAAAATCATCGCCATTAAAATCAGGAACAATAAATAATAAATTTGTTAACGAATTAATAACGGCAAATTTTGAGGAGCACATAACTTATGGATTCAGCATTAATACCCGAGGGAGTTAAACGCTGTTCATTTGGGAAATTTGCTATAGGAATCATTATAGTCGGTGGCGTTCTGTTGTGGGGTGTTTACGCTATGCTGCTTATCTGGTTAAAGGGACTTAATCAGACAAACATGAATGATTACTATGGATTTGCATTATGGATATGGGCCGACCTTGGGGTTATTGCCCTTGGCGGCGGAGCTTTTTTTACAGGATTGTTAAGATATGTCCTTGGAAAGGATGAGCTGAAGAATATTATTAACTGCGCTGTTGTTATCGGGTTTATATGTTACAGCTCCGCACTTCTGATCCTTGCAATAGATGTTGGGCAGCCTTTGAGGAGCTGGTTTATATTTTGGCATGCTAATGTTCATTCCATGCTGACGGAAGTGGCATTCTGCCTGTCATGCTATTTTGCTGTTCTAATTATTGAATATATTCCTCTTATTCTTGAGAACCGTCAGATTAATAAAGTTCCTTTCTTTCATAATCTTGGCCACAATATGCACGAGGTAATGGTAATATTTGCAGCAACCGGTGCTTTTCTTTCCTTTTTCCATCAGGGATCACTTGGCGGAACCCCTGCAGTTCTTTATGGGCGTCCATTTTCTTTCAGGGAAGGGGTATTTATCTGGCCATGGACATTTTTTCTATTTACATGGTCTGCAGCAGCCTATGGCCCCTGCTTTACATTATTTGTAACAAGGCTGATGGAAAAAATTTCAGGAAAGAAGCTGGTCAAGCAAAATGTTATAGATCTGCTGGCCAAAATATCCGGCTGGATGATGGGAACATATCTTATTGCAAAAATTATTGATACTTGGTACTGGGCTAAGGTTACAGCTCCTTCCGCTGGATTTAATCTAATTGATTTTTATTCCAATAATCCTGTTTATGGAATCTGGATTCTTATAGCCGAGATAGTAATCTGTGGAATTATTCCGGCAATGATACTTCTTACACCAAAGGGGCGCAGTAATTCTACGTTGCTGTTTACTGCTGTATCGCTGGCCTGCATTGGTGTTTTACTTAATCGCTGGGTAATGGTGCTGCAGGTAATGGCGGTGCCGGTCATGACTTTTGAAACCTGGGTTATGTATATTCCTAGCTGGCAGGAGGTCGCAACAACTATTCTTCCTGTAGCATACGGAATTATCCTGATTATGATATCATTCCGTTATTTACCCATATTCCCCCAGGAACGGGAATTGAATCCTTAGGACTTAGGAGGTTAGAATATGTTTCCGTTTTCATTTGAATGGATTTGGGATCTTAGTCATTTGATATTTATGGGTGGTCTGTGGTATGCGCTGACAATTTTAGGTCTTGGAATGACGTACTGTATTGTAAAATCTGTTATTGATACAATGCATGGTCAAGGCGGTCAACACCACTAAATCAAACAATAATTACATAATAAAAAAAAGCGCTTATCTCATTATTAAAATGTGGGAAAGCGCTTTTTTTGTTTAAACCTAAGTTGAGCGATTTTTTGCGAAGATATGTGCTGAGATCTTGATGCATAAGGATTTGCAAAAACCGCAGACATACCCGTGGATATGTCGAGGATTTTTGCGAAGCCTTTATGCGCAAGAGATCGGTGCAGATTGAGTAAAAAATCGCTCAATTTAGGTTAAGGGTATAAAATGGATAAAATTATAGTAGAAGGTGGACGCCCTCTTACAGGTGAGGTTAATATCAGCGGAGCAAAGAATGCTGCACTTCCTATCCTGGTTTCATCTCTCCTTACTGATGGATTATGTACTTTTTCAAATGTCCCGAATCTAAAAGATATTGAAAGCATAAAACTTCTTCTTTCATATCTCGGTGCAAAAATCGAAACAAATGGCGATGTCGTTAGAATAGATGCAGGTAATATTTTTAATCATGAAGCTCCGTATGATCTGGTGAGAAAAATGCGTGCTTCTATACTGGTTCTTGGTCCTCTTGTTGCCAGGCTGAAAAAAGCCAGGGTCTCATTGCCGGGAGGGTGTGCTATAGGTGCACGGCCAATTAATCTGCATCTTAAAGCTCTGGCATGTCTTGGTGCATCTATTGAATTAAAGCACGGCTATGTTGAAGCTTATGCCAAACAACTAAAGGGCGCCAAAATTTATTTGGATATGGCTACCGTAACAGGCACTGAAAATATAATGATGGCTGCTGTGTTAGCGAAAGGAACCACGGTTATTCATAATGCAGCTCGTGAACCCGAAATAGTAGCTCTTGCTGATGTTTTAAACAAGATGGGAGCTGATATACATGGTGCCGGTACTTCCGAAATTACTATAATTGGAGTTTCTTCTTTAAGCCCTGTGTCGGTTTCAATAATTCCTGACCGGATAGAAACCGGGACATTCATGGTTGCAGCAGCTTTGACCGGTGGTGACGTGAAGATTTCAGGCTGCCGGCCGGATCATCTTGAAGCTGTTATTCACAAGTTGAGTTTAACAGGGGCAAATATAAAAATTGATGGAAAGAATATAAGAGTTAAAGGAAAGGATAATATAGCAAGTGTTGATGTAAAAACACTCGCATATCCGGGTTTTCCTACTGATATGCAGGCACAGTTTATGGTTTTGATGTCTGTTGCCAGAGGTCTGAGCCTGATATTTGAAACAGTATTTGAAAACCGTTTTATGCATGTAGGTGAGTTAAAAAGAATGGGTGCTGATATCACTGTAGCCGGCAATGCTGCAATGATAAAAGGGGTAAAAATGCTTTCAGGTGCGCCGGTTATGGCAAGTGATCTTAGAGCCAGTGCTTCATTGATACTGGCCGGTCTTGTTGCTCATGGCAAAACAGAGATAAACCGTGTTTATCATCTTGATCGGGGATATGAATTGCTTGAAAAGAAGTTTGCCAGGCTTGGGGCAGCTATAAAGCGGGTATAATGCAGGGGTCAGAAGCAGGCCAGCATCATTTTGATTTCGCCATAAGAGTAGTCATCTCCCAGGGCATTTTTTACTTCACTGAGGGAATTATTGTGATCTGCAGCAAGTTCTTTTTCAATGGCCTGTTGTTTTTCAGGTGAAAGCAGCTTGTTGATATCTAATTTGCCTTTCTCCACAAAAAAACTCAGATGCCCTTCAATGGTAGATTGTACCAGGCCTCTTTCTTTTGCAATCCGGGCAATAGTTAATCCTTTATTGAACATATCGAAACTTGTTTGTTTCGTGTCGGAATTCTGAGCCTCTTTTTCTTCCGTTGTACTTTCTTTTGGGAGTTTTTTAAGCTCCGGCAGTACGACCTTGTCTATTTTGTGTTTTTTGCGATAAGCCAAAACCAGTTCTACAAGTTCTTTGCCGTATTTCTCAATGGTTCTTTTGCCGACTCCATTTATTTTCTTTAGATCAGCAGTATTGTCAGGCAGGCATACCACAATCTGAATCAATATCCGTTGATGTAAAATCTGAAAATGGGCTACTTTTTCATCTTTGGCCTTGCGGGAACGCCAGTCCTTTAGGGTTTGAAACAGCTCCGGATGGGCAACGTCCGATTCGGTGTAGGCCGGGGATCGGCGTTTTTTTCCTTTTTCAGGGGTAAAATCAATTTCAGCGACTGAAACAGCGCGCAGAAAACTTGACGGTGAAAATCCTTTTTCACAGCACTGTACTCCAGCTACCTTTACGGCAATTTCTTTTTTAAGATTACTCAGGGCATTGTCAATTTTTCTTCGAAGTTCGGTGTTGTCTGTTTCTACGTGCAAGTTTGGTACTGACTCCTCAAAAATTTTGGCAAACTTTTCCTGAAACCATATGGATGCTTTGCTGATCCGTTCCAGAATAACTGTATCTGACTCCGGCAAGCCGCCATCCGTAAAAATTGTGCGTAATTGCCGTTTAAAATTTTCACTGACAACAAAAATATCTTTCGTGGCCACTTTCTCCAGTCCGCGGATATCTTCAATGCCTGAAACCTGGACTACTCTGGCATTACCCAGCAAAAGCCGGACAAGATAGTTGAAATTATTGCGCAATAGTGAAAAATCAAAACAATCAAGCAACAACTGCTGCTGGTAGCTGATTTTGGCAGTCTGAAGCCGGCTTTCGGACGGCGGGTTCTGGTGAGCGTTTTCGTCAAAGCACATTATTGCTTCATCCGTTCCCACTCCCCGAGATGAGATGGGAGAACTCAGCACCATGCCCTCTATAGTTTTACAACGGCTTAAGGCCACGTAAACCTGACCATGGGCAAAAGCTGCTTTGGCATCAATAATGGCTTTTTCAAAAGTCAGCCCCTGACTCTTGTGGATGGTGATGGCCCATGCAAGTTTCAGGGGGTATTGCTTGAATTTACCGATTATATCCTCTTCGATTTCCTTATTTTTTTCGTTCAAAGTGTATTTGATATTTTCCCAAATGATTGGTTCAACCACGATTTCCTGTTTGTCGCCGGGGCAGATAACGTGGACGTTTTTGCTCGAAATTTTGGTTAGTTTGCCGATTTTACCATTGTAATAAAGTTTTTCAGGAGAGGGATCATTGCGCAAAAACATCACTTGTGCCCCCTCTTTAAGCAGAAGAGTGGCTTGAGTAGGGTAGATATGTTCAGGAAAATCTCCGGAAATTTCAGCTTTGAAACAATGTTCTTTTTTGCCCAGGGCCTGAAGTCTGGTCTGATTGATTGATTCGGCACTGCGGTTGTGAGTTGTCAGGGTAATATAGCCCTGATCTTCACCCGGTGTAAAATCCTGAATGTAACGCTGATTAAGATCCGCCATGGATGATTCATCAAGCCGGTTGTCACGTACCCGATTCAGAAGCTTGATAAAACGGGCGTCTGACTGACGATAAATATGCTTCAGTTCAATGGTAAGCAGTTCTGTAAGACCAAGCGCTTTGCTGCTGAAAAAATAAACCGACTCATAATATTGCTGCAAAAAACGCCATTCATCTTGCTTTGCCACCGGAGAAAGCTGATGCAGATCGCCGATTACAAGCAGTTGCACCCCGCCGAATGGCAAATTATTACGACGATGGCGACGCAGCACAGCATCCACAGCGTCAAGTAAATCTGCCCGTACCATACTTATTTCGTCAATCACCAGCAAATCAAGGCTTTGTATAATCCGTTTTTTTTCTTTGCTGAACCTGAACTGGCGCTGCTTATTGCGCTCATATGTCTCGCTGCCCGGCACAAATGGGCCGAATGGAAGTTGAAAAAAAGAATGGAGTGTTACCCCGCCGGCGTTGATAGCCGCAACACCGGTTGGAGCGGTGATAATCATCCGTTTCACCGTGTTCTTTCGCATATTATGGAGAAAGGTTGTTTTGCCGGTGCCCGCTTTACCCGTCAAAAAAATATTACAGTTAGTGTACCGAACAAAGTCGTTGGCAAGTTGCAGTTCATGATTTGTGGTGGACATAGTTCCTCTGCCTGTTTGATTTTCCGTATAACCTGATTCGCGAGTGGTTCTCCCTTTGCATCCGGGTTTTCAGCTCGCATTTCATCCAACCATCGGTCGATGGCTTCTTTCCTGAAGCGCCGGTTCCATTCCACCTTCTGAGACAGAACCTTAGGGACTAAGCTTACAGTTAGTGATAGTTAGTGTCAAATTTATTCTAACAGTGAAAACCTTGCCCTGAGGGCAAGGTCAGAGTTCAGCGGCTTTGCCATCTGAACAACAATTTGTTACTCCAAGGTTGAGTTGCCCCAACAACAACTACAACAAAGGAGTAACAAAATGAGTAGATTTCGTAAACTATCACAAACTTTATGGCATTGCCAACATCATATTGTCTGGTGCCCAAAATATAGGTTCAGGGTTCTGGAAGGTGAAATCAAGGAAGAAGTTGAAGAATGTGTCAAGGCGTTTTCAGAAGTGCAAGAATGTGAACTTCTTGAATTGAACGTTCAGATTGACCATGTGCATCTACTGGTGATGATTCCTCCCAAAATATCTATTTCAAACTATGTTGGAACAGTGAAGGGAAGGACAGCTATACGAGGACTGAATAAGTTTCGTAAACTGAAACAAAAACCCTATTGGGGTAATCATTTCTGGGCCAGAGGCTACTGTATTGATACAGTAAATTTGGACGAAGAAATGATACGTAAGTATGTAAAATACCAAGAGAAGCAAGATAAAAAAGTCGAAAAATCAAGGTACTAAAATAAGCTAATGGCTGGAGG
>DAOWEW010000017.1 GCA_030638305.1 Desulfobacteraceae bacterium | reverse complement strand
GAATTTCCACAGGAGAAAAAAGATGTCTTGCAATCAAATCACAAATGCTTGTCACGATCCCGCCCATGAGCGCTACTCCGGGGATCAAAAGCTTGTTGTCCGAAGTGCCGAATAAAAGCCGGGCCATGTGAGGAACAGCAAGGCCAACGAAAGCAACAGGCCCTGCAAACGCAGTGACCATGCCAGCCAGAGCACATGAAACAAGAAGGATCAATAGCCGAAACAGCTTGATATTAACTCCCATGCTTGATGCGTAATCTTCTCCGAGGAGGAGAGCATTAAGGGGTTTGCTGAGAAGATAAACTCCTGCAAAAAGCAATCCACCCAAAAAAATCAGTACATAAACTTCATTCCAGCTAAAGCCGGAAAAACTTCCGAGTTGCCAGAGTGTAAACCCCTTTATCTTCTCACTTTCAGCAAAGGCGATAAGGATGCTGGTTATGGCATGACAGGTATATCCCATCATAAGCCCGATGATCAGCAGAGTGATATTGTTCTTTACCTTGCCCGCTACGGCAAGAATGATCATCATAACAAAGCAGGCACCTGTAAATGCGGCAATAACTGTGAGGTAGGGGCTGATGCCAGCCAATCCAAAACTTAATGTGGAAAGCATTACAACAGATACCATTAAGGTGGCACCGGAAGAAATGCCGAGAATGTATGGCCCCACAATCGGATTCCGGAAAAAAACCTGCAGCAGAAGGCCGGAGGTGGCCAGATATGCACCACCCAAAACTGCAGCTATGCTTCGGGGGATGCGTATTTTCCAAACAATAAAGCCATTCGTGGAATCTGTAATATGTTGAGAAATGATCCTGAATATGTCGGAAAAATTAATACCAACTGATCCGGTAACAATATTCAAAGTAAAGGAAATAAATAGAAGCAAAGCAAAAAGCCCGAATAATATTTGTCTCTTATTTTGTTGAATTATCAATAACATTCTCATAAATTATTTTTCAGGAAGCTCCATAAAATATTTGTTTTTGTGTTCTGCAAAAAGTTCAGGATGAAGAATAGCGGCCACCTCTTCAATAATCTCGTCCAGTTTGTCTGCGGACTGAGAATAATGCGGCAAAGGACAAAAAATCTTCCCGTCTTTCATGGGTTTAATATTTGACAGCATCTGCGTTGCATTTGCCAGCTTCTCTTTCGAAGTAATCCCTGTCTTTGGTCCTCTATACGTAAAAAGGATATCAGCTTTCTGTCCGCTGGAAAAAAACTTTTCCAGTGTAATCTCCAGTCAGGCCGCCCCTTTAACATCATCAAACAGATACTCGCCTCCGGCAAGGAGAATTATCTCAGCAGGGCTGGAGTTTATAGGCTCCACCAAAACCCGTTTTTCATAGATATCTCCCCATATCACTTTTGGTTTTATTTGCACCCCTGCTGTCTTTTTTGCGACACTCTCAATTGTCTTTGACACCCGTGCTATAAAACGGTCAGCCTCTTTTTCTTTGCCGTAAAATGCGGCCAGGAATTTGATAAAATACATCCTGGTTTTTAGATCCTTTGCAATCTTTGTGGTAGTGATGACACACGGGATATCAAGTTCTGTAAGCATCGGAATTGCGCTTTCATCCCACGCAAAAACAATATCAGGATCTAAAACCTTCAACCTTTCAAAATCGACTGAGCTGTGTTCGCCGAGGTAAACCACTTTTCCAGTTTCCATCCCAGCCTTGATTTCAGGGATGGTCCAGTCTTTTTTTTCTTGTGTAACACCTGCAACGCTATCCACCACCCCAAGCGCTTTCAGAAGCGCAACATCAGCATTCAAGTAAACTACAGCCTTTTTAACGGGTATTTTGATAATCTGATTTTTTTCATAACCATCTGGCGCATTTTGGCCTTTTGGAACCAGCACCAGTGTCCTTCCCAGACCATCGGTTACCTTTTTGCATCCGTTTTCTATATCTTGAATGCTGAATTCTCCAAAATGCTGAAATCCCGGACCACAGCCGGAAAAAAGTATGAGAATGAAGAGACTCAGCAAAATCCATCTCAACACAGACATAGAAAACAGTCTCAATTTTTTCACAAATCCTTCTCCTTTTCCTGCAAATTCTTTACCCTTTCAGCGTTAAGGAACGTGGACGAAATAACTTCCGCAACTATGCATCACAGCATCAGGCCATCTTTGCCCGATCTACAATCATGTAATGTTCCTTTGATACGTTTTTTTCTCAGATTTAAATGCGTGGTCTGAAACAGGTACATAAAAAGCCCTATGGTAAAAAGGATTGTCCCCCCAGCCATAATTCTGATTCCCGGATCTTTTCGAATAATCAGATTAACGTATGGAACACCTTTATTTGCTTCATTGTGAGGATAGAAGTCTTTCAAATGAAAACTGATACCTTGGTAAAAGGTGGGCTTGTTTATAGAAATTTTCTTTTTTACTCCATGTGTAAAATTATCATTGGCAGGATCAATAATTAGGATATCAGCAACAACATCCCGCGCTTTTCCTGCAAAATCAGGGAGAGGAGCATCCTCGCTTTTATAAAATTGCACTTTTAAATTCTCAAGGCTCAACTGCAAATCAGTATTCGGAACCCTCATAACTATCCCCTGTCTCAGAATATTATTAAACAAATTAAAGCCGGCCGCATAAGATGTAAGATGTCCTAATAGAAGAAGAACAAAAGCAACATGCATCACATGAGGCGCAAATTTCAGCAAAAAAGTAAGGGTACTGGAAAACTTTTCACGTCTTTTTATAAGCGCAACAACGCTATCAACAGTACACACAACAGTATTGAGAGTTAATATAAAAAGAAGAAAAAGGAGCACAAAAAACCACCATGTAAGCGTAATTGACTCAAGACCGTAAGTCCTTAACCATTCAAAAAGCATAAGCCTGTCAAGAGGCGCAAATACCGATGGATGAGAACGAAAAAAGAAAAAACCAATCTCAAAATCAAGCACAACAGCCAAAAGGATAAAAACAGTAAGGGTTGAACTCCCCCCAAAATTCCATATATTTTTAATGGCTACCATATCAACACCGGCATCCTGAACCTCCCTGTTTCAGGAAGATAATTAAAGAAAAATACCAGAATAAATCCAGCCACGACAAAGGCGGCTCTATGTTCTATCCTCCATCTTTTTAGAAGGTGAAGATGGAAAAAACATGCGTAATAAAACCATGTGGCGGCCGATGAGGTAAGGATATAGTTGGTCCACACCACAGGGCTCGACCAGCCCAGATATGACCAGACCTGAACGGAAAAAAGGGCCAGTGAATAACAAGAAAAGCCCCAGATGATAAACCTGGAAAAAACAGGACGTTCTCCTTCGTCTTTTCGAAAAATAAACAAAAGCGCCAGAACAGCCCCTGCCCCGAAACATGCATGGGCGATAGTTGTGAACAAGAAGAAAATATGGGAAAATATGGTTCTTGATTGTAGAATAGGAAGATAAAAATCGTTGGGGAAAAAGACCCCGATCAATGCAAAGATGATAATCAGAGGAACAATATAAAGACCTTGTTCAGTTTTTTTGAAGCAAATAAGGATAACTGCCATCATGGCTATACAACCTGGCAGGAAAAAAGGTTCTGCATACATGGGAAGGAGCGGCCAAATAGAGAGATGCCGGATGATGGTAGAAGCAAAATTTGCAGCAAGGCCAAGGCACAGAAAGCATATAGACCATAGCTTTGTCGGCGATGGGAGTACAATCAAACTTGCTGCATAGAAAACAACAGCAAGATAAAAAATGTTTATTGATATGTTAGCCGGCAAAGTCAATTTTGTATCGCCTTTTTCCCAAAAAAAAAATCCCCAAACTCAACTTATGAGTTTGGGGATATCCCTTTTTTTATCCACAAAATTCTGAGGATTTGCCCAAAAATAACTTTACATTTTGAGGTGTCGAGGCGCTCGCATGACAAAACGCAAGGAGGGCGAATAGCAAGAAGCTATTTAACCGACGAGCAACGCAGTCATGCGGGATGGATCGGCGCATCAAAATGCGAAGTTATTTTTGGACGAGTCCTTAGTCAACACCCCTGTCCACGAAAGTGCTGTATATATGTGTTACAGACAGGTCTTCTGACTCTCGGATCATCCTACTTACCGCGCCTTCCCTCCCGGCTTCTATCCAGAAAGTGGCATTAAAGGCTCTGTGCAAACCCTAATTGCGGCGTTTGTCCCCGATCACAGCGGCGGGCCCGCTCCCGTTTTGCACGGGATTCCCTATTAAGCCCCTTGGGGCATCGTGTAACTTTTCATTACTATATGCAAAAAAACTGCATCAATGTCAAGAAAAATTTGATGTGTTGCGAAAGCTCGGAATATCTTGATATTCCTGTGCTTTCGCGTCTTGCCATACGGGCGCCTCAACTCTCGGCTCTTAAAATTGCGAACTTATTGTTGTGCGAACCCTTATGCAATATAGCCAAGTGTACGATATTTATAATTCAGTGTGCTATAGCTACTGCAACTTCAGCCTTTAAGCTTACAAGTTGCCGGCGTTCTCCCTGCCGACTTCATCTTTTAATTTGTTATTGCCATATTTATCGTATCCGTGATAATCTTATTTTGGAGGTTAACTATGACATCTATCGTGTTTGATACATTTGAAAATGTTAAAAGATCAAAGGCTGTAGGCTTTACTGAAGAACAGGCCGCGGAACAAACAAAAATTATCGCTGAAATAGTGAATGAACGCTTGGTTACACGGCAATACCTTGATGAACGCCTGGCCGACATTAGAGCCGATATCATCAAATGGGTAGCCGGTATGCTTGTGGCACAGGCAGCGGTGGCTACCTTGGTTAAGTTGCTGTAACGTAGGTCTCTGCCGGTAGGCATTGCCACCATAGATATCTTTAATGCCAGGATCAGGGTTTATTAAAAACAATTCGATTGTTGAGCTTAATTGATAAAGACATTTTTCAATATATATTCTTCCTTCTCACAATGTATTCAACCTGTTTTGATGTTGGTTCTTGCCTCGTTCCCATGCTGAAGCATGGGAACGAGAAGCACTAGAACTGTAAACTATTTTGAAGGATGCCAAATTCTCCTAAAATTCAACCTTGAGGCCAGCCAGAATATTCAGACCAGGCTCATAAAGGTAGCGTTTGTGCAATTTCAGATGATCATGGTATTTTTTATCAAAAAGATTTTCAACATTTAAAGTAAGGGTAATATTTTCGAAATAACCGACCGGTAATTTCATTCCGCTTCTGATGTTGAAAATAGAATAGCCTGCTGTATCTTCTTCATCAGGAGCTGTGCGATTCTGCTTGTCAAAGCATTGACCTTCCAGTTCCAGCCAGTACTTTTTCTTGCTATTCTCTATATGGAACTTTACTCCTGCCAAACCATTTAAAGGTGGGATGCTGCTTAAATAATCATCGGTGTCAGTATCTTTACCTGTAACGTATGCCAGGTTGCCGAAAAGCGTCAGCCATGTGAGAAGATCATGTTCTACGGAAGCTTCAAAACCGTAGAGTTCCGCATCGCTGATATTGATATATATTTCCTTTAGCTTGTCCATAAACATTTCATTGGTAAGCCTTGTATCTATAAAGTCTTTGAATTGGTTATAATAAATATTAAACATGCCCCTGAATCTCTGATAGTTCAGTTTAGCACCCAGGTCAAAATTATATGAATATTCCAGATCAAGATCCGAGTTTCCACAATAAACTGACTCTGCCCCCCAGCGGATAGCATACAGCTCTATAAATGTCGGCGCCCTGAACCCTGAGCTGGTGGTATTTGCCGTAAGATGAACATTGGGAGTTAATGCATATAGAAAACCCAGATTATAAGTAAAGGCATTGGACTTTGCATCAGATACATCAATTGTTTCCGACCCTTCTTTGGTGTCTACAAATGGTAAGTCCTTGCTGGACATTTCAATATGATCATATCTGGCAG
The DNA here is from genome assembly GCA_030638305.1 of Desulfobacteraceae bacterium. The sequence continues at coordinate 14 of DAOWEW010000017.1, read as the reverse complement.
CAAGGGTTAGAGTG
>DAOWEW010000200.1 GCA_030638305.1 Desulfobacteraceae bacterium | reverse complement strand
TAACCCTTGTGCTCTGGCTTTTTTTTGAAGGAAATTCACAACCTCTCCAGCAATGGGTACCAAATAGACTCGGCGTTTAATTTCTATCTGAAAATCAACATCTTTCATCATATCTTCATAATCAATGGAATCATGAGTATCCCAAAAGTTTGCGGCTTCTGAGATGGAATGAAACTTTTCAGGCAGAATATCTCGTCCATTTGCTGAGTTACCTTTTTCTTTTTCCATAATTTTTTCTCTCTTTTTTTGTCATTGCACGGGCTGAAATAACTAAGGCCTCACGTGTGGTCTTATAAATAAAAAAATACAGAAATGTATCTTCCTGAATCTGTTTGTCCTAACGCCCTATAAAGATTTTCATCCTTGATATGACCTTTTTCTATTTTGCTGAAAACTGGTGTTCTGCTAAAAACACTTTCCACTTCACATACGTTCAGTCTATGTTTGCCTTCAATCTTGTCAATTATATCAGTAAACCAAATAAATCCCTCAATAACCATAAAAAATACTTTCTGTCTCAATTTTTGATATATTTCCAGAAAATCAAAATCAACCATTAATTTCAGCATTCCAGACACGAACAAACAAAGTTTGTTTATGCTATCTACCTTCAAACAGGCTATAGGCTAATTATTCCAAACATTAGTTCTTTTTCCAGCACTCAGCATAGTTTTTTATTTGTCCATCAGGCAATATCCCCTTGAATTTACAAAGTGTACTGCCCTAAATTAGTAATTCAACTTTGTCGTAAACTTCGGTAAGCATAAGATTGCAGGCAATGGAAGTCAGCTCAATTGTGTCTTCCAGGCGATTTGTTTCTGAAAGCAACCAGCGGTTGCCGGCCTGCCGGACAAAATGTTCTACGTGGTGCTTGTGCTGCGCAATTAGCACATACTCGACAAAGGATTCTATCATGCGATACTGCTCAAATTTTGCGCCGCGGTCGTAGTTGTTGGTTGACTCAGATAGTACCTCAACGATCAGAGTGGGATTAAGCAGCGTGTCTTTGTAATCGTCATCAAACTGGGGCTCGCCACATACTACAATGACATCAGGATAAGTATACAAACCGGTAGCGCTGATCTTCAAGCGCAGGTCTGTCGAATATACGGTGCAGGGACTGGTTTTCAGTTGACCACGAAGTTCGGACACAACGTTCGTCACAATGAGAACATGTTGTGGACTCGCTCCTGCCATCGCAAATATTTCTCCATTAAAATACTCGCTTTTGCGCTCGGCCTTTCGTTCAAGAGTCAGGTAATCTTCAGAAGTAAATTGTGGTTTGAGTTCGAACGACATAATTCCCACCATGCAAAAGCATCCGGCACAGGAAAAGTTAAACAAAGCAATCATGCTGTTTTAATATCACACGTTACCTGCCACTATGGAGCGCGGTGGAATAAGGGTCAGATACGCCATGATTAGCTTGCACTTGCATTTCTCTGTTGACTAACCTTTTGCCAAGTGCAACCTGTTTCTTTCGAATTTCAGCAAATATGACACCTACATCAAAGTTGCATTGCTCCGCAAGTTTTTCGCGGATACGACGTACTTCATTGACAATTGGGTCTTCCCACATGCTCTTATCCTCCCATTAGTTCTTCAGGTGTGCATATCAATGGCATATTAAAACCTTCTTTGGCACACACGCTCGCAACCTTACGCATGATCTGAGCATTTGCCAGGTGTTTACAATTCCAGATAAGAAGGTAATCCATATTGTTCACAGCAGCAACGCTAATGTGAGCTGCATCACGTACTGCCCGTGTTGGAATAACACCTTTGGCAAGTATAGACCGAGTCAACTTCTCAACAGCTTCCGTTACCTCCAGTGCTGGAAATACATTTATGATCTCAATCCTTTTCTTCGCCTGCTCCGGGTCGCCGACAGATGCTTCTTCAATTACAACTTGAGAAATGTAACAATCAAATTCCTTACTCCGCTCTATCCACCAAACCTGGGTGATTTGCTGATGGGTTGCAACCAGAAGATCCCGGCTTGGGCGAGCAACAAGATAGCTTACTATTGTCGTTTCAATGTAAACTGACTCCATAATTACGATCCATTCATCTCATTAAACAACTCATCCAATTTCTCTTGTTTTGTCCAATCATACAATCAACCCAGCATTCCTCAATCTTTAATCACCTAATCATATCACGCTGTTCAAGCTGGACTATTCTTGGCGTAATAAATATCAGAAGTTCTTCTTTGTCATCTGATTTTTCGTTTGATTTGAAAAGCCAGCCCAATAAGGGAATTTTTGATAACCATGGGAAACCTTGTTCGCCAGTTCTTTTTGTTGTTTTAATAATGCCTCCAATTACAATTGTGTCTCCATCATCAATCAGAAGTTCTGTTTTGGCTTCCTTAGTGTCGAACGATCGTCCTGCTTCATATAAAACCCCAATATCATATTTCGAAATATGTATGGTCATTGAAATGCGAGCGTCGGGGGTTACATGAGGTGTAACCTTCAGCTCAAGCCTAAGCTCTTTCTCTGTAATTGAATAAAGTCTAGTCTCTTGATCCATAACAAGCTGAGGATAATCTACTCCCTGACTGATTGTAGCTTCTTTGTTGTCAAGGGTTAAAATCTTTGGAGAAGAAATTATTTTAATGTCTCCCTGGGATTCAGATGCCAGCAACTTTGCGTTCAACAGAAGCGGAGTACCTGCTATTCTGAGAAAATTAAAACCAATACTTGAAGAGGCTGCAACAGGAAAGTTCATTGCCATATCATAGCCGTATGTGCCGCCAAGGACATCATAGCTCCTTTGCGGGCCTATTCCTGCAGCAGGATCGTCATTTTGAATGCCTCCTTCAACACCCCATTGGGTTCCGATTGCTCTTGAAAAACTGGTGGTTGCTTCTACTATCCTTGCTTCGATAATTACCTGGGGTGTTACTTTATCAAGATTTCTTATTATTTCCCTGGCATTTTTTATATTTTTAGCAATATCTGTAATAATGATGATGTTTGTCCTCTGATCAGCGCTGACCTTGCCTCGATTTTCGCTTAATATCGTTTCAATTTTCGGTAGTATTTCTTCTGTTGCATTAGCATAGTTAACGGGAATATATTCTGTAATGAGAGGTTCTACGGCTGCTTCCTCTTCCATGGCTTTTTTGGCGGCAGTTAACCTGGCTCTATTGAACTCCTCTTCTTTTTTAAGTGTTTCAGTGGTGGTGATTCTTATTATATCTCCAATAGGAACCTTATCAAGCTGGTTCATTTTGAGGACCAAATCAAGCACCTGATCCCATGGTACCGGTTTGTTTAAAGTCAGAGTGACCTTGCCAGCAACATCCTGGTCAATTGCAAAGTTCTTTCCGCTTACCTCTTGTAATATTCGAAAAACATTTTTAACGTCGCTTTCATAAAAATCCAGGGCTATTTTTTCGCCTGTATATTTCTTAACCGCTACACCGGCAAGCGGTTCTTTATCAATTTTTGTTTCTACTTCTCCATTCTCTTCCTTTTTACCTTTATGAATAGTCTGAGAAATAATTTTCTTCAAGGCAGGAAGTTTAGCATCTTCTAATGGCCTGGGTGATATTGTTGATGCTTCGAAATGGATCAATAACAGATTGTCATTTTGTTCGATAAAATAAGGTACGGATTCCCGCATCTCAATTGTCAGCATGGAAGTATTTTTCATGGCAGGTGTCTGAACAGGTATGATTCTATCCACAGCGCTTTCAAAACGGGTAGTAATCAGTGGAAACTTACGGTAATCCGGCAGTCTGGTATCTAACAGTTCTAATTGTAACAATTGGAGCGAAACTTTTTTTATTCTGTATTCAACAGGTCTTGTTGTTCCAATAATGATGGTTGACTTTCCAGTCTCTTCACTCGAAAAATCAATACGATTAATCCATGCTGGTTTTGTGTATTTTGTAGTTGTTTTACTGTTTATCTCTGACGTTTTATCCAGGGTTTGTTTTTTGCTTTCAACAACAGTTTGTTCTTCCTTTTCCTCCTTTTTTTCTACCGGTTTTTTTGTCGGCCCGGAGGAAGATAAGATTGGGGAAAATAAGATTGGGGAAGACAAGATTGAGGAAGATAGGGTTGGGGGAGATAATGCTTTAGATGGTTTTGCAAATGATATTTTAAGACCTGTACCTTTGTTTGCTGCTTTATAGGACACATCTTTTTTTAATGCTATTTTGATCCTGGATTTATGACCTTTTTCAGTTAGTTCGGAAGCTGTTATTGAGTCAACGATTTCGCTTTCCAACGAAATATTTGTGTTGATATTACCAAGAGCTGTTTCAGGAAAGTAAAGCAGTACAGATAAAGGAAAGAGTTGTTTGACAGACATGTAGGTTAACTCACGGTTTCCTTTAACCAAGACATTAAATGATTCCGGATCCTCGGAAGTGCTTATTTCGGTTATAAGCTTTGGTTCGGGGGGAAGTTCATCTCTTTTTGCAGCCATATTTTGAACACATCCTGTAAATACAGATAGTAAAATTACCAGGAAAATGGCTATCGCCATGGTTTTTGACGATTTATGCTTTTTATAATTCATATTATTCTTCTCCAGGAGACTTCTGAAGTGTGAGTTCTCTTTCAACAAGGGTTATTTGGCCTAATATGCTTTCAGCTTCTTCTTTTACAACCACACTGTTCTTTAATATTTTTATTACCTTACCGAAATTAATGCCTATGCGGGTACCTTTTTTTATTACAAACCCCTTGCCGGACACATTTTCTACAAGCGCCTTGTTTCCACTTGGCGCAAAGATTATCCCCACAAGCTTCAACTCGCTCAAGTCAACTTTTTCAATAGGGGTAAGCGGAATGCGTTTTTTATCTTTTTGATCGTCAAGGGCAGAAACCCCTTCTCCGAAAATT
>DAOWEW010000219.1 GCA_030638305.1 Desulfobacteraceae bacterium | reverse complement strand
GACGTAATTTAACGAATTGCTCTTTGATCACTACCTAATTGTGGGGTAAAGATTTCACTCCGTAAAAGTCGAACTTTTAGGGTCGCTCGGGCAGAGCCCGAGGTTTAATTAAGGGCAATTAGTATAATTAGTGGACATAAAAATCTATAATACAATCACAAACATACCCCACGTCTTCATCAGTAAGTGACATATTCATGGGAATCATCAACATCCGTTCAAACAACCTCTCAGTAAAAGGCAGCGACTGCGTAAATCCTAATTTTTTAAAGTGATGCACACCTTTTCCACCCCATTGGATGAGGGTTCCAACACCACATTCAGCCAGATATGCCTTTAATTTATCCCGCTGTTCAGCTTCAATTTCATAGTTCTGAAAAACATCAAAATGATCTTTATCACTGCCGGGAGCAGGAGGTAAAACAAGCTGCTCAAATCCTTCCAGCCTCTCCTGGTATATTGACGCGATAGCTCTACGTCTGTTAATAATAGTTTCATATTCTCTGAACTGAAAATCAAGAAATGCTGCCTGCAGGTTGTCAAGACGACTGTTCCGCCCCCATAAGTCAATATCACCGGTTTCAGGATTTCTTCCATGATCTCGAATGAGCATGAGCTTCTCATAGATTTCCTTATCATTACAAAGAACAGCGCCACCATCCCCGAGACATCCCAAAATTTTTGCCGGATAAAAGCTTATGCAGCCACCCAAACCAAATGTGCCTGCATGACGACCCTTAAACCGGGAACCAAGAGCCTGTGCAGAATCTTCAAAAACAAGCAGATTATGTTTATCGGCTATTTCCATGACAGCATCCATATCACAGGTACGGCCATTGAGTTGTGTCGGCATTATTGCCCGGGTTTTAGATGTAATCGCTTTTTCAATAGATACAGGATCTATCAAATGATCGGAACCGGCTTCCACCGGGACAGCAATGGCACCGTTCATATGCACGGCCGAAGCTGTAGCAATCATGGTATGTGAACATAAAATAACCTCATCACCTGAACCAACCCCTCCTGCAGAAAGAAGCATTTCCAGTCCATCCGTTGCATTGGCAACCCCAACAGCATAGTCTGCACCACTATATTCTGCCAGATTTGCCTCAAAATCAGACAAATCCTTCTGCATGATAAATGCACCACGTGAACAGACATTATCAAAACAAGATAAAAATTGTTTTTTATGCGATTCAAAAACATAGGAATAGTTGAAGAACGGAACTGTTCTAATCTGTTTATCTATCGACATATTTTTTCCTTCTTTTTATTTTTACGATTCTTACGCCTTTTTACCCCTTCCAAGTCCACGAATTTCACGAATTATCACCAATTTTGTTTACCATTTAGAGCCTATTTCAGTAGGCCATGTATACATGGTTCGTGCCCTTCCAACTGGCCTTTTAGATCGCGCTTAGTCGCCTACTGAAATAGGCTCTTAGTGTAAATTCGTGAAATTAGTGGACCATTTTTTGCCCTTAAATCCGCGTCAATCTGCGGACCGATTTCTACAGGCATCACCACCAACTTCTTTATCGGCCTAAGAAGCCTCTTTGCCTTTTCGCAAGAAAACCTCAGCGAACGGCTCAACATTGATAAGCCAATAGTTAATATTTAACATGTTACCCTGTTGGTTTCCCGGCTATATCTTTCCTTGAATAACTCTCATAACCTCTTCCAAACGGGTCTCCACGGATGGTTGCATATTTTTTTGTTGACCTATATGTTTGTGGTGTGGAAAGTTCTCCAATTGAGTATGATGCGGCGCATTATCCCAGCCAACTTTCAGTTCATTGGCAGGATTGAGCCAATAGTAACTATATCGTTTAAGAACCGCCTGCCCATTGTTCAGTAACACGCAGGTTAGAGCCATCCTTTAGATACAAAATAACACATAAAGTTTCTTCATCAAGCTCAACTGGAACAATGCGCTCCACCTTGGCCTCAAACTTCTCTTCTATCTCCAGCAAACGCTCAGATGCTAACATAGCTTCCTTCGCCAACAACTCCATAGATAGCTATGACATTCAAGTCTGTGACCTGCTTTCTTGCCTTTTCAACCGCCTCTGTCCAGTGATGCCACATGATATAGTCTTCGTGCATTTCATGCTCAGCATCATCCGGCAATCCTTTTGTATTCAGCTCAGCCAAAGATGTATGGTATTTCTCTTCAAAATGCCTGACTTTGCTTTCAGCCAGAAAAAGCCGTTTCTTCCATTCAGAAAGCCGTAATGCAACTCCATGGCTGATGACAGATACCTTCTCTTCAGCTAGTAATGATAAAAATTTGCTTTCAATGTTCTCATTTACGGCAGGTCTCATTTTTACTACCTCCAATTGTAGGGAACGTACTAATCCAGTCAAACTCTATTTTTTTTGCGATTTTTGCGCATATTTGCGGCTATTAATCTCTATCGGAAAGTGCATATTTCAATTAGTTGGAAACTCCTTAGAATTTGATTGATTACGAAATTGACATAAAACCAAAATGGCAAAAAGTGTCCCGCTTTAAGTTGGTAGCCAAACTCTCGCCACACAATAAATCACCTTATAACTCACATTCCCCTCATCCGAAGATATCCTATCCGGCTCAACATAACAACCTCTGTACAAGTCGTTGGTATCCTTTTTTTTCTCTCCTTTTCGTGCAATTTGTGAAATTAGTGGACTCTTTTCTCCCTTCTAATCTGCGTCAATCCGCGTAATCTGCGGTAAAACAAGCTGCTCAAATCCTTCCAGCCTCTCCTGGTATATTGACGCAATAGCTCTACGTCTGTTAATAATAGTTTCATATTCTCTGAACTGAAAATCAAGAAATGCCGCCTGTAGGTTGTCAAGACGACTGTTCCGCCCCCATAAGTCAATATCACCGGTTTCAGGATTTCTTCCATGATCTCGAATGAGCATGAGCTTCTCATATATTTCTTTGTCATTACAAAGAACAGCACCACCATAGCCGAGACATCCCAAGATTTTTGCCGGATAAAAGCTTATGCAGCCACCCAGACCAAACGTGCCTGCATGGCGACCCTTAAACCGGGAACCAAGAGACTGTGCAGAATCTTCAAAAACAAGCAGATTATGTTTACCAGCTATTTCCAAAACAGCATCCATATTACAGCAATTCCCGCTCATAGTGTAAAGGTATAGAAAAAGGACATTTTGGAGTTTATGCTTCGTAAACTTTTACCACAAAAATAGACAAAAAACTTCTTGATTGTTGAGCTTTTAAATAAAAAATTTCATTTTTTTAAAAAAATACAAAAAACTACAATACTTTTTGAGCCAGATGGTTTATATTATAGGAATGAACCATCAAAATCCAAAAAATAGTTTCAATCCGATACTTCGAAAATATCTTAATGCAGATGCTTTGTTCAGCAGTATTCATAATGACTTTTCGAAAATATCGGATTTTCGTCAAGGCAATATTGAGATTTCTATGGCAGATGCGCTGATGTCCGGTTTTGCCATGTTTTCTCTCAAAGATCCGTCATTGCTCGCTTTTGATGAAAGAAGAGGAGTTGATCAAAACCTAAGGAACATCTACCTTATAGATAAAGTCCCTTGTGATACACAGATGCGAAAAATTCTTGATCCTATTGATCCCGAGAAGCTTAGGTCTGCATATAAAGAACCTTTTCGGCAACTACAAAGAGGCAACGCCCTGGAACGTATGGTGTTTTTTGAGGGATGTTATCTATTGAGTTTGGATGGTACAGGCTTTTTTTCCTCAAAAAAACTCCACTCTGACATTTGTTTAGAAAAGGTAAATAAGAAAACAGGAGAAGTTACATATCACCTGCAGATGTTAGGAGCGGCAATTGTTCATCCTGATTTCAAGGAAGCTATT
>DAOWEW010000177.1 GCA_030638305.1 Desulfobacteraceae bacterium | reverse complement strand
GTGCCGGCAACCTCTGCGAGCAAGTCCCTTTTAAAACGTTTTTTGCTGGCAAACAGATTGGAGGCTGAAAGATCAATTACGAGAATTACAGTGAGTTCCCGCTCTTCATGAAACATTTTGACAAACGGACGACCAAACCTGGCTGAAACATTCCAGTCAATAGAACGGATATCATCTCCAGGAATATATTCACGGACCTCGGCAAACTCCATCCCCTGGCCCTTAAAGGCACTGGTATATTGCCCTGCAAACATTTCATTGGCGAGATAGCGGGTCCGGAAATGAAATCTTTGAATTGTTTTAATAAGTTCTTTTGACAGCATAATGGATCAGGGCACTTCCAGCCGCTCTAAAATCTGAACAATAATATCATCAGTAGAAAGGCCATCGGCTTCAGCCTCATAACTGAGTAAAATCCGGTGCCTCAGCACATCCGGCGCCATGCTTTTAACATCCTGGGGCGTAACATATCCCCGACCTGAAAGAAAAGCATGCGCTCTGGCGGCCAGACCCAAAAAAATAGATGCCCTGGGTGATGCCCCGTACGCAATCATATGGCGCAAGTCAAGATTAAAATCAGCCGGTTTTCTGGTAGCATTAACGAGGCGCACAATATAGTCCAGCACCTTTTCTTCCATATGAATCCGGCCCACTAAATTTTTGGCATCAGTAAAAACAGAAAGATCGACTTTTTTTACGGGGATGTCATCAATGCCGTTGTAAACCCGTTTCATTATCTCTTTTTCCTCGGATTCTGCAGGATAATCTATTTTAATCTTAAGCATAAAGCGATCAACCTGAGCCTCGGGTAGAGGATATGTTCCCTCCTGCTCAATCGGATTCTGGGTTGCCAGCACCAGGAATGGGAGCGGCAGCATAAAAGTCTCGCTTCCTACCGTAACCTGTTTTTCCTGCATCGCTTCCAGCAGTGCGCTCTGCACCTTGGCCGGAGCCCGATTAATCTCGTCTGCCAGAATTATATTATGAAATATCGGTCCCTTCTTAACCTCAAACTTAGATGTATCCGGCCGATAAATCTGGGTTCCGGTAATATCAGCCGGAAGAAGATCCGGAGTAAACTGGATTCTCTGAAAACTTAAATCAATAATAGATGCCAGCCGCTTTACAGCCGTTGTCTTTGCAAGACCGGGCAACCCTTCAATCAGAAGATGCCCGTCACAAAGCATACCGATCAAAAGCCGGTCAATCAGATTCTTTTGACCGACAATAACCTTTTCCAGCTCAGTTACAACAATTCTGACAGCTACACTTTTCTGCTCTATCTGTTCAGTTAACTCTTGTATTTCCATAATGCTTACTATCCTTCCTTACACCCGTAACCTTCTTATAAGATCATTCGGCAAACAGTTATTATTAAGGCTGATCCTTACTTTGCTTCCAGGCTGCGCAAATGATAACGACTCTCCATTTTGGTCGATAATTTCCATTATTTTATCTTTTCGTGAAGGGCCTTTTCTCGTAAGAATTTCAACATTGTCTTCCTTAAATATTTTATTGCGGACATCAATAGTTATGCTTTTATGGCTGGTTTGATTGATGACTTTTCCGACAAACAACTGCCCCGGGTTTATACTATATTCAAAATTCGGTGATATCTGTTTTGGATCAGCAAAATAAAAACCGGTGCAGTAGCCTCTGTGGCTGATCTTGTTCAGCTCGTCAATCCAGTATTTATGTACTTTAAAACCGTCAGGATTTTTGTAATATGCATCTATTGCTTCCCTGTAAACTTTTACTGCAGTTGCGATATAATTAATTCCTTTCATGCGGCCCTCTATTTTCATTGAAGATAAGCCTGACTCTATTATTTCAGGAATGTGTTCTATCATACAAAGATCTTTTGAGTTGAAAACATATGTACCGCTTTTATTTTCTTCTATTGGAAAGTATTCGCCAGGCCGTTTTGCTTCAACAACTGCATACTTCCACCTGCATGGATGGGAACATTCGCCGAGATTGCTGCTGCGATTTGTCATAAAACTGCTGAGGAGACACCGTCCGGAATAGGAGATGCACATGGAGCCATGCACAAAGGCTTCAATTTCTATTGAACTGCGTGAAGTAATTTCCTTTATTTCTTTTAAAGAGAGTTCTCTCGCAGTGTTTATACGTTTAATGCCGAATTTCTCCCAGAACCGAACACTATTATAATTGGTTGTATTAGCCTGGGTGCTGAGATGCAGAGGTATTTCAGGTATGAGGCTGCCTGCTTCCATCAATATGCCGGGATCAGCGATTATGACAGCATCCGGACCGATATCGCCCAGTTCTTTCAAATACTCCCCAATTGCTTGCTGTTCCGGATTTCTTGAATATATATTGCATGCTACATAAACTTTAACCTGTTGATCATGGGCAAATTTAACGGCTTTGCGCATTTCATCTATGGTAAAATTTCCGGAGAAGTTTCTGAGGCTGAACTCCTTGCCTGCAAGGTAAACAGCGTCTGCTCCATAGTGTATTGCTATTTTAAGCTTTTCAAAATTACCGGCCGGCGCAAGCAGTTCTATTTTTCTGTTTCTTTTTGACATAATTGGCGAATTACTATTGCCAGGCTGTCTTGCCACGGTTTGCTGCTTATCCCAAAGTTCTTTTTTATAAGGCCGCAGTCAAGTGCGGTAAAACCAGGTCTTGTCGCCTTTGTCGGATACTCGTCAGTTGAAATTGGTTTAACTTTTTTTGTCTTAATTGGAATATAATGCTTTGCCAGCTTAAGTATTTCTTCCGCAAACCAGTGCCATGTTGTTATTCCTTCACCGCAATAGTGATAAGTTCCCCACGTTATATCGGGACTGTTTTGTATTCCGGAAATAATGTCTAATATGGTCGCAGTTAAATCAGCCGCACTGGTTGGAGAACCGAACTGGTCAGCTACAACAGATATGACCTCTTTTTCTCTACCCAGTCTCAGCATTGTTTTCACAAAGTTTTGTCCGTGTACCCCATACAACCATGCAGTCCGCAATATAATATGCTTTTTTAACCGTGACCTGATTTCAAATTCTCCTTGCACTTTACTTTCGCCGTAAATACTTAATGGAGATACAGAATCTGACTCCATATAAGGATAGTTTTTTTTGCCGTCAAAAACAAAATCTGTTGAGATGTGGATTAAAGGAATTTCAAATTCCGCACAGATTTCAGCCAGATTGGCAGGGCCGTCTCTGTTTACCGCAAAAGCAAGATTCTGCTCTGTTTCCGCTTTATCAACATTTGTATATGCGGCTGCGTTTACAACAAATGAAGGCCTGGATTTTTCCAACCTTTGTTTAACCTGAGTCTTATCAGTTATATCTAAATCAGGAAGATCAGCGGGTAATATTTCATAATCCAGGTTATTGCCCTGGATTAAAAGCTCACTTCCAAGCTGGCCATTTGAGCCGGTTACAAGAATTTTCATAGTTTTTCTCCTAAGAGTTGTTCAGGAAGAAGCTCGCACAAGCATGGATAATGCTTATCCTTTTCGGAAATTACAGGATCTTTAACAGGCCATTCAATGCCAATATCCGGGTCAGACCATATTATTCCACCTTCATCATCAGGGGCATAAAAATCCGAGCATTTATACAAAAAATGTGCAGTATTGCTAAGTACGCAGAAGCCATGAGCAAAGCCTTCAGAAATAAACAACTGCCGTTTGTTCTGTTCCGAAAGAATAACACCTGTCCACTTTCCGAAAGTTGATGAACCCTTTCTGATATCAACTGCCACGTCAAATATTTTACCTGTAATAACCTGAACAAGTTTTGCCTGTGGATGTTTGATCTGAAAGTGAAGGCCTCTTAAAGTGCCACTTACGGAATAAGATAGATTGTCCTGAACGAAACGCCGGTTAATTCCTGATTTTTGATATTTGTTTTGATTATAGGTTTCCATGAAAAAGCCCCTGTTATCTTTAAAGACCATGGGCTCAATTATCAGGACTCCTTCAAGCGATGTAGTAATAATATTC
>DAOWEW010000010.1 GCA_030638305.1 Desulfobacteraceae bacterium | reverse complement strand
TCAACTTTTGTGCCTATTTTTAAATCGGGCAGATCGAACAAGCCAGACCCAAATCTGTGCGCCTACTTGGGGAACTTATTTCGTCCACATTCCTAAGGGTTTAAGGTTAAAAGCCGACCAACCTTGAACCAAGTACGGTTTCATGTGTTTCTGCAAGAGGCTCGCATAAATTGAATTTTTTATGGAAAGGATAAAAAATATGGGGAGAACATTATCAATAATAAAGCCGGACGGAGTTGGCCGCGGTGTGATAGGCGAAGTTATTAAAAGACTTGAAAGCAGCAATCTGAAAATTATTGCCATAAAAATGCTGAAAATGACTAAAAAGCAGGCACAGGGTTTTTACGCTGTTCATAAAGAACGTCCATTCTTTGACAGTTTAACAGACTTTATGACATCCGGTCCGGTTGTCGTAATGGTACTTGAGGCCGAAAATGTAATTACAAAATATCGTAAGTTAATGGGTGCAACAAATTATAAAGAAGCTGAGGAAGGTACTATCCGAAAAGATTTTGCTACAGATATTGAAAAAAATGTAGTCCACGGTTCAGATTCTCAGGAATCAGCCTCATTTGAAATCAGTTACTTTTTCAATAGTTTCGAAATAATATAAGGGCCCATGATTTACTGATGAAAAAGAAAGTAAAGCTTGATAATATTTCCATTGTGTTGAAACAGCCCCGATATCCTGAAAATATTGGGGCTGCCGCTCGTGTTATACGCAATATGGGAATGGGAAAACTTGTAGTAATTGATCCGGAAAATTGCGATCTTGCCAAAGTACTGAAAATGGCAACTCATTTTGCCTCGGATATTGTTGAACAGATGGAAGTATATGAGAACCTTCAGGAAGCGCTTTCTCCTTATAATTATATTGTTGGAACTACAGCAAGACTGGGCAAAAATCGCCGGCAAATAAATACCCCTTCTAAAGTGGCAGAAAATCTTGTTTCAATTGCAGAAGAAAACCTTATAGCTATCCTGTTTGGCCCTGAGGATAAAGGACTTACAAATGAGGATATCAGGTTCTGTAATGCTCTTGTTAATATCCCGACTGCGGAATTTTCTTCTTTGAACCTTGCTCAGGCCGTAATGATTATCTGCTATGAGATATTTATTGCCAGGCAGAATGAAGGAAGAAAATTTAGTCCCCGCTTTGCCAGCCGCTATGAATTAGAGGGGATGTATGAGCAGCTTAAAAAAATTCTTGTAAGAATCTGCTACATAAACTCTGATAATTCCGATTACGGGATAAATAAATTGCGTAATTTTTTTTCCAGATTGCAACTTCAGGCAAGGGAGGTAAGTGTTATCAGGGGAATATGCAGGCAGATCGACTGGTATGGGGGAAAATGTTATCATGATGGAAAGAAGAGTTTATCACAAGAAAATCCGTTCGAAAAACATTAAACCTGATCTCATTGAAAATTACATACTCAGCTTTATCCGGTAAATTATTTTTGACAATGGATGCCCGACTATTGTATATTATAAATTACAAAACAGACTTTTATGTTTTTATGTTCGGTATGGGTTCATAAAAAACAACTTAGTCATTTGAGAGGTGGCCATGGAAGAGAAAAAAAGAGAGGATCAAAACGCGGATATTATTGAGTGCCAGGCGAAAAGCAGTTTTTCTGATTTTTGGAAGCTCGAAGACTACTGGGCTATCTGGCTTGGTTTTTTATTACTTATCATCGGTATTGTGATCTATTTCCCGCGGGGTCCCGCCAATATGCAGGAAACTATTGCCATGGCAAATGCCACATTGGAAGCGGAATCGCAAAGGGCGCCGTTTAAAACCATTGCCTGGTACCAGGCTGTCGATGCTAAAACGGGACTTAAAGCAACCAGTTCCCAACTTGGAAAAAAGATAAAAATTTTCTTAAGCAAACCAAAAAAATGGAGTGCGAACCCTTTGAGCGCTCTTTTTATGAACGAAGAGGCGGCAGAGGCAGTCAAGGTAAAGGCGATGGTCAAATACGAAGCCGCCAAGATGAAAAAAGCCGTGGCTTTGGAGGGGGCTAAGGTTGCTGAAGACGCAGCATCTGCCGCAGGCTTTAATAATGAAACCCTTAATGCTGAGGCAAGCAAGGCAATAGATGCATGGCGTACTGCCCACACAAAGGCCTCAAAGACCAAGTCCAAGATCAATATCCATTCTTACAATCTTATACCATCCCTTATTTGTCTTATGATTATTCTATCTGTCTTTTTTGGGATCGGATGGAAGATTATGGGCAATTCAATGACAAAATTCATGGCAGGTTTTGTTTTTGTTTTTCTCATGGCTGTTATAGCTTACATCGCAGAAGGCAATGCAACGATGAAACATTACGGCATTGGGTACGCTGCATGGGCAATTCTTTTTGGCCTGATTATAAGCAACACAGTGGGAACGCCCAAGTGGGTGATGCCTGCTGTTCAAACCGAATATTATATCAAGACAGGGCTTGTGTTGTTGGGCGCGGAAATACTGTTTGGGAAAATACTCTTAATCGGTGTCCCCGGGATTTTCGTGGCGTGGGTAGTTACCCCTACTGTGCTAATCTGCACTTACATATTCGGACAAAAGATCGTCAAGATGCCATCTAAAACGCTCAATATGACCATTTCGGCAGACATGTCCGTGTGTGGCGTCTCGGCAGCCATAGCCACTGC
>DAOWEW010000217.1 GCA_030638305.1 Desulfobacteraceae bacterium | reverse complement strand
TGTTGGAATTATCTATATCTGTCTCAGCTGATTTTTAATGCGGAAACAAAGGAGGAAAAGAAGCATATCATTGATATCATCAAGAACGGATCGGTTATCACGTGGCAACATATAAATATGCAGGGGGAATACAACTTTTCATACGAATACCTGACAGATGCCCTTGAATTCAGCATTGACGACCTGATTGGCCTGCAAATAGTTTAATATCAAGTGATTATGGTTGGATTATAAAGCCTAAGGGGATTTTTCCCTCTATGTTTAGTTTTACCCAAGGTTTACCGAAAAGAATGAACATCGAACGTCCAACTTCGAATTTTGAATTTTGAATAATGTATTCTGTCAATTTATTAACTGGCAGAGCGAAGCGATTTCATCATTCGATGTTCGATGTTGGACGTTCATCTTTTAATATTATGTAACTTTTTGAAATCATTGACCCGCATTGTTTTGTAGGGACTACCGAAATATTCATAATAGATCATCATTTTGAGCAGGCAGGATTCAGAATTCTGCTGAAAAAATAGCAGATGATTAACCTGACACCAGAAGCCATGGCGTTTTTCGTTTTTGCTGTTTATGAAGAATGCCTGAAAATCTATATCTTTTTAAAACAAACCCTTTCAAAACCAAGAGATGTTACCACAAATTTTTTCAGATGCAGGTTGCCGTATTTATCATCAAGTTCTTTACCATACAGGGTTACCTGCTTTTCGCCCTCTTCAAGCGCCTTTTTTATCTCCGGTATGCTGTATAATTCATCTGTGGGCAATTGTTTGGCCTGCTCTCCCGTTATTCCTGCGTCTTTTAATCTTACGAACTTGAACTCAATCAGAACATCAAAGATTTTAAAGTGTTTTTTATCCGGCCTGATAATCATGGTCAGATCCGCATATCTGCGGTCAATCTCGGGTTCAGAGTCCATTACGTATAAAATGTCATTATAGAGAAGGGTTAAAAATGCGGTCTTTAAGGTCAATTCATTTGCCCATCTGTAATCACGGTTTTTAAACACAGTAAAATAACGATTTTCCACAAAATCGCACAAGTGTTGCATATTGCCTTTCTGGTAAACCTGTTTTGCTGCAAATTTACCATCATCTCTGTCACCCGGCTCAGGTAAAAGCATTTTTTGAACCCGTTCCACATACAGGCTCTGTATTACCAGATTCGGAACTTTTAAAATCACATCACCTTCAGGATTTTCACCTGCCAGAGTCAGCACACCAAAATAATAAAGGAATGAAGCCAGAAAAGTATTATCCTTTGAGTTGTCTGACAGCATTTCCCTGACACCAAACCTGTCTGAAATATCTTCAACCGTTACTTGATAATTTTTTTGCATCATAGAAAGAAGAATATTTCTGCCCATGGGAATTGCCGCGATATATTCCAGTTTGGATTCATCCACTGCCAGATTGGAATCAAGCATCTTGCGCGGATAACTGCATATTTCCCGGAACTGCTCAAAAAAATAAAGGCATAATGTTGGATTGTAAATATATTCATCCAGGCCTAACGCAAAAAGATATCCATTATAGTATGTTTTCATTAAAGCAAGAGCATCGTCTGTTTTTTTTGTGTCAAAATCGCATTCAGCCACAATTTGTTCAATAACTCCGCGCACCTCGTTTTGTTTGAATCCGCATAAATCATTAAATTTAGGCTTAAAATAAATATCTTTAGCGATATTATAGCCGCTTGTAATATCACTTAAAACAACAGGAGAAACACCTGTTATAAATACTCGATCAAACATGGAGCCGGAGGTGGAAGATTTAATTGCCTTAAACAGAGTCCTGAGAACGCCTTCATCATGAACCAGAGCATTATATCTAACTTTTTTATTCTGCACTCCCATCATTATGGTATTCGCGAAATTGTCGTACTCGTCAATAAGAAGATATATCGGATATGGAGCCATGCGCACAGAACTGATCAAGGAATTTATAGAATTAATGCAATTGTTCCTGTCTACTTCTACCTCAGGTAAATTATAATCCCGGTAATACAGTAAAAAACCTTTTATGCAGAAATTAATATGATCGTATAATGCCTGCTTTATTTCCTTTATACTGCCAGTTGTATCAATACATGAAAAATCCCACCTTAAAATAAAATAGGAGTTTCGTAATTCTGTGGGGTTTTTGCCGATTGCAAGATTGCCAAAGATTTCATCAAATTCATCTGCTTTTGCAACATCATAATAATTTTCCAGCATGGAGAGAACAAGGCTTTTTCCAAACCTTCTTGGGCGTATAAATAATTGAGACTTTGAATCTTCAAGCAATGGAATTTTATCTGTTCTGTCACAATAAAAATAACCTTGCGTTGTAATCGCTTTAAAATCAGATATACCGTATGGAAATTTCATTACAATCAGCTCCTGATGTCTAATCTTTTTTATCACCAACCTGTTTTACATTCTGAAGTTTCACGCTTTTTCTATAAGGCCAATATTCCAAATGCCATTATTGACCGATATCCGGGTCAAAGTGGCTTTAACCGCCGTATTTTATAAATAGAAATTCCCATTTTTTAAAACGAATGGCAAGTTAATAGTCAAATAATTTGATCTCTGGTAAAAATAATTGTTTTTTTCTTGACATTCATCAATAAAATATTTATTAATTTTCTTTTTATTTACAAAACAGGAGTCTAATGCAGTGAAAAAATATACATATAGCGCAAAGCAATCTGACAACAAAAATAAATGGTGTATTGTAAATGCAGAAGGAGCTATACTTGGCAGACTGTCAACATTAATAGCATCCCGGCTTAGAGGCAAACATAACCCTTTGTTTACTCCACATGCAGACACCGGAGACTGGGTTGTTGTTATAAATGCGGACAAAATTACCCTTACAGGCAAAAAGATTGACAAGAAATGTTATTATAGACACAGTGGGTATATGGGTGGGCTCAAGACTATTACCGCCAAAAAACTCTTGGAAAAAAGTCCTGAAGATCTCATTCGTTTCGCTGTTAAGGGGATGCTTCCAAAAAACAGGCTTGGAAAAAAGTTATTCAAAAAGTTAAAAGTCTATGCAGGAGACAAGCATCCTCACGTAGCTCAACAGCTTGAAATTATGGCGCTATAATTAATTTGTGACTAATACTGGGGACAATATGAATAAAGATAATATTTATTACGCTACCGGAAAACGAAAGACAGCAATAGCAAGAACCTGGTTAAAACCAGGTAAAGGCGAAATTATCATTAATAATCGTTCCGTAAACGATTATTTCCTGATTCAGTCGGCACAAATGACTATGATGCAGCCACTTGTCCTTACAAATACCGTTGGATCATATGATATAAAAGTGCGTGTATTGGGCGGAGGTATTGCATGCCAGGCCGGTGCTATCAGACATGGCATTACCAAAGCCCTTATTGATATGGATCCTGATCTAAGACAAATCCTAAAGAAAGCCGGTTTTGTTAAACGTGATGCAAGGGTCAAAGAAAGAAAGAAATACGGCCAAAAGGGAGCAAGGGCCCGTTTCCAATTCTCAAAACGATAAAACATATTAACTCAACTGCTCAATGTTTTGAGATTTGAACTCAGAAAACCACGTCCTTTGGGCGTGGTCAGAGTTCATCCGGGCTCTGCCAGTTGAATAAACTCAGATCCTTAAAACCTCCAGTAGTTAATACCGAGTTTCTTTGCTTCAGCAATACTGAAAGCGCTCTTTAAATCCATTACAAGCGGCACCCCGTTTGTACACAAACCAGCAATTTTCGAAAGACCGATATCTCTGTATAATTTATGAATAACAGCCACAATAACTCCATCAACCCCTGCAAGCTTTTGAATATCCTGCTGTAGTTCAAGGTTGTAATACATTTTGGCCTCGCTCGCTTCTGCCAGCGGATCATGCACAGAAACTTCCACCCCGTAGTCCTTAAGCTCATTTATAATTGTAATTACTTTTGTATTTCTCAAGTCAGGCACATCTTCCTTAAAGGTAAACCCCAGTATCGCAATTTTTGCACCTCGCACCTGCTTACCCGCTTTGATGAGCAACTTTATAGCCTGTCCTGCAACGTATTTACCCATGCCGTCATTAATTCTTCTACCTGCCAATATCATTTCGGGACGGTATCCTAAAGATTCGGCTTTGAAAGTCAAATAATATGGATCAACCCCTATGCAGTGTCCACCAACCAGGCCTGGTCTGAATGGAAGAAAGTTCCATTTTGTTCCTGCAGCTTTAAGAACTTCTAATGTATCTATTCCAATTTTATTAAAAATCATGGAAAGTTCATTCATAAGTGCTATATTTAAATCTCTTTGCGTATTCTCGATAACTTTAGCTGCTTCTGCTACTTTTATGGAATTCACCTTGTGAATCCCTGCCTTTACTACTGTACCATAAACATCAGACAAAAGATCCGCTGTTTCTTCATCCGAGCCTGAAACCACTTTAACGATACTTTCAAGAGTGTGCTTCTTGTCGCCGGGATTTATTCTTTCCGGAGAATAACCAACTGTAAAATCTTTTCCAGACATAAAGCCTGATTCCCGCTCCAGAATAGGAACACAAATTTCTTCCGTAGCGCCGGGATAAACCGTGGATTCAAAAACAATACATGATCCTTTAATCATATTTTCCCCAACCTCTTTTGAAGCTCCAATCAAAGGTCTTAAATCCGGGATTCTATGCTCGTCAATCGGTGTAGGTACCGCAACAATAATAAGGCTGCATGAGGACAGTTTTTTTTTATCGCTTGTGAAAAATATTTCAGATTTACTCAAATCTTCTTCAGAGACCTCCAGCGTTCGGTCATGGCCTGATTCAAGTTCTTTAATCCTGTCAGATTTAAGATCATAGCCAACTACTTCAAAGTGCTTTGAAAGATGAACAGCCAGGGGAAGCCCGACATATCCCAGACCAACAACAGCGATTTTACTCTTACGTGAAATCAAAGATTCAAATGTTACCATATCCTGTTCTCCATCAGATTTTGTGTTAGGAACGTGGAAGTCAATTCGTCCATATTCCTAAGAAAAGTTCTTGTTTCTCTTTTTCTGTCAGATAACGCCAGTTCCCTCTATTGAGATTTCCAAGTTTTATATTTGAAATCCTTATTCTCTTAAGTCGAACAACCTGATTCCCCATCTTTCTGACCATACGTCTTATCTGCTTGTTTTTACCTTCTTTAAGTATGATGGAAAAAACCTTTGCGGAAATTCTTTTTACATCAGCGGGTCTGGTTTTCGTACCCATCATAGGCATGCCTTTGGCCATCTTTTGAAGAGCGCCATCTGAAATCGGTTTTAATACAGCAACTTCATATTCTTTTTCATGATCAAAGGAAGGATGCGACAGCCTTTGATGAAGCTCACCATCATTTACAAGAAGCAGAAGGCCGGTAGAATCCTTGTCAAGCCTGCCTACAGGATATACACGCTCTTTAATATTTATTAGATCAAGTACTATTTTATCGCCTTTCTGGCTGCAACTTGTAACATAACCTCCCGGCTTGTTCAGGGCTATATAAATAAGATCATGCTTTGCTTCAACAGGCTTTCCGTTTACCTGAATACGGTCTGTTTCCGGATCAATTTTTGTACCGAGTACAGAAACTATCTCTCCATTAACCTTGACATGCCCATCCTTAATATATTTTTCTGCTTTTCTCCTTGAGCAAAATCCGGCAGATGAAAGAAATTTTTGAAGTCGCATCATACGGGTTGCGGGTTGCGGGTTACGGGTTGCAATGACATTTTGTGAATTTTAACCCCTAAATCATAAGACAAATTGTATATTTCTAAGTCTTTGTAGCTTTTCATTATCTTATTTTTAACTCGCAACCCGTAACTCGCAACCCGTAACCCGTAACCCGTAACCCGTAACCCGCAACTGTTTCTTTATGATCTGTAATCAGCGTTAATCTTAACATACTCAACAGAAAAATCGCAGGTAATGATTGATGCACACCCATTGCCCATGTTCAAGTCAATAGATATGCACAGCTCAGGCTTCATAAGAACCCTGGTCGCTTCGGCTTCAACAGCCTTCCCGCATCCCATACCGTCTTTCACCATCAAAACATCGTCAAAAGATATATTTATTTTATTCTGGTCAAGAGGAACATTCGCCCTTCCGGCTGCAGCAATGATTCTTCCCCAGTTGGCATCCTCGCCAAAAAGCGCTGTTTTAACAAGATTGGAATTTGCAACAGTATCAGCTATTTTATACGCATCATTATCCGACAAAGCACCCTTAACATATATCTCGACAAATTTTGTTGCCCCTTCACCATCTTTAACTATCTGTTTTGCAAGATTGATAAGGACATCATCTAATAAATTCCGGAAACAATCTATATGTTCAGAGCTTTTAATAACTGCACCTGAAAGACCATTTGCCATGATAATAACCGTATCGTTTGTGCTTGTATCGCCATCTATGGTTATCCTGTTAAAAGATCTCTGAATTGCTTTATCAAGAAGTTTTTTAAGTAAGTCATGGTCCGCATCAATATCAGTGCAGATAAAACATAACATGGTTGCCATGTCAGGGCGGATCATTCCGGAGCCCTTAGCAACGCCAATCATTGTAAAAGTTTTACCGTCTATTGTACCCTGCTTTGAAATAGTCTTTGGAACAGTATCTGATGTCATTATCGCCCTTGCAAAATCATAAACTCCTTCGGGTCTTAAAGAGTCGACAAGGTCGGGGATTGCGTTTTGTATCTTCTCAACCGGCAATGGCTCTCCGATAACTCCTGTCGAACATACAAGAACCAATTCTTCAGGAATTCCGAGATTTGAGGCCGCAGATCCTGCCATGGTTTTTGCATCATCCAGTCCTTTATCGCCTGTACAGCAGTTAGCGTTTCCGCTGTTGACTATTACTGCCTGACCAATCCCGGATTGAATTCGCTCCATATCAAGCAATACCGGCGCAGCCTTAATCTTGTTGCTGGTAAAAGCCCCTGCAACTTTTGCGGGAATCTTTGAAAAAATAATGGCCAAATCCTTTTCACCAGCCTTTTTAAGTCCGGAAGCTATTCCTGCAGCCATAAATCCCGGACACATTAAATTTTCCATATATGAAATTCCTCTAAAAAGATTCCCTCTTATTTTATCTTTTCAGCCTCTTTTTGAGCTTCAACTGCAATTGGACTATCGGGCGCAAGTTCAACTACCTTATTATAGGCTCTAACCGCCTTGTTATATTCGTACGACAAAGCATATGCCTTTGCCAGATAAAAATATGATTCAGCAGAATGCGGATATTTTTTCACTGTTTTTTCAAGCAAGGCTACAGCATCTGCCGGTCTTTCCATCGCAAGAAAGGTTTGGCCAAGACCCCGCAAGGCAATAATAAAATCCGGCGATAAATTAAGGGCATTGTTGTAATATTTTTTTGCGAGCTCGTATTCCTGCTTATTGTAATATGCCCACCCCAGGTTTGTAAGAGGATAGTGGGGTGTTGCATACAAGATATCATCAACAATTTCCTTAAAACAGGCAATTGCCAAATCCCAATCTTTTTTGGCAAGATAGACGGTTCCCAGATTATTTATAGCCGGCGCATAATCCGGCTTTATTTTAACTGCTTTCTTAAAGTGTTTTACAGCAAGGTCCAACCGATTCTTGGACATATATGCAAGGCCAAGATCATTTTGAAGATATGGATCTTTGAAGTATATTTTTTCCGCTTTTAGAAATTCTCTCAGCGCTGAAGTAAAATCTCTTTGCTGCATGTATGCTTCACCAAGATTTCTTGACGCTTCTTCCTGTTTCTTTCGCATTTCAATATTTGCAGCGCAAGAAACTATACAAAAAATTAAAACTACACTTAAAACAAAACGATTTGTTTTCATATTTTTTTACTCCAAAATAAGTTCTGCCAACTCCTGTAAATTGCAACCCGTTTGTCCAAATTAATTTTTTTGGGGAAGATGGACGAACTAGTGCCCGAACTAACTTCTCCAAGCAGACGCACAGATTTGGGTCGAATTTGTCCAAATCTCAAATATAGACTCAGATCACAAAAGTTGATGGAATATCAATCTATTTCAATATTTTTGTGATTTGAGATCGGATAAAGGTGGCCTGAAGCTGTGATGCATAGTTGGGGAAGTTATTTCGTCCACGTTCCTTGGTTCAGTGAGAAGTCTAATGCCAGTTAAAATTTGGGAAATACGATCTTTAGACAAGGTTCCGATTTTCTCGGATAAATCGCTTTTATTCACGGTGAAAAGCTGAGAAATATTCACAACACTTTTTTTAGGCAAGCTGGCCTCACCTTTGCTTAATGTCACATTCCCCGGCGCATTAGATCTCTTAAGGTTTGATGTTAACGTGCAAACTACAACAGTATTGATACGACTTCGATTGAAAAGATTATTTTGAATGACAACATGAGGATGACGATAGCCAGGTTCAGACCCTGATGGTTCACTTAATTCTATCCAAAACACATCTCCCTGGTTGATTACCATTGCTCTTTCACCATGTTATAATGACGCGGACGCATCTTGAACACTATTGGTTCGGAGTCAGGTAAATCATCGTATGCCTCATTAAGTGATTGAAGAAGCTTAATATTTTTATGACGCTGTATGAATTCTTGAGCAGCCATTGCAAATAAACGGCTCCTTGTAAGATTTAAATCTTTTGCAAGAACATTTATTTGGTCAAAAATTGGCTTTTCAATTGATATAGCTGTCTTAATGTTCGCCATACTATTCTACCCCCCCCCTTTAAATATTAATAGTATAACTAATAGTATTATCCATGTCAATATTTATTGATTGCCATAGGTAGTTCCCGAAGGCATAGCAGATCTCTATTTTTATTGATGTCTGTTTGTGACCAGCCGAATCGCCGGATACGTGACACGTACGTCCGATGTGTGGGAGAGACGGCATGGTCAAAGGGGGAATCCTTTCGTTAAATTCCCCCTTTGAATGGGGTTATAGGAGGATGTTATTCTTCAAAATAGGCATTGCTGCACTATATTGGAACTTCGTCGACAATTTCAGCAGCTTTATCAATTGCCTCATGTGCTGTATTCCCCACAACAGGAATTATCGAAATGACAGCGCCTCCAAGTCGCATTGGCACGGAAACTATTTTGGTAAGGAAACATCCGTTCAGCATCGTCAGGATCGTCAGTAGTACTAATAGTTGTACAATCTTCATCATAACCTCCTGTCAATAAGTTATGAAACTTTGTTTTTTAATCGGCTTTTATTCCCATTTCTTTTTCTTTTTCAGCTATCGCCAGTCGGGTCTTTATTACCGTATCAGGAATCAAACTTATGGAATCAATTCCGCACTCTACAAGAAAAGTGGCAAATTCAGGAAAATCACTGGGAGCCTGGCCGCAAATACCGATTTTCTTCCCTCGGCGCTTGGCTACATCAATAACCATACGAATCATTGTTTTAACCGCTTCATTTCGTTCATCAAAAATGTGAGCTACAAGATCCGAATCACGGTCCAGCCCCAGAACCAACTGGGTTAAGTCGTTGGAACCAATTGAAAATCCGTCAAATACATCACTGAATGCCTCGGCTGCAATCACGTTGCTTGGAATCTCGCACATTACATATACTTCAAGTCCGTTTTCACCCTGAACAAGCCCAAATTCCTTTAAAACCTCTATTACTTTACGACCTTCCTCGGGAGTACGACAAAAAGGAACCATCAATTTAATATTGGTAAGCCCCATATCATTTCTGGCCTTGAGCAAAGCTTTGCATTCAAGTTCAAAGGCTGGTTTATATTTTGTATCATAATAACGTGAGGCTCCACGCCAGCCAATCATGGGATTGCTTTCATGCGGTTCATACAGAGTACCGCCTACCAGGTTTGCATATTCATTACTCTTGAAATCTGATAATCGTACAATCACATCCTTAGGATAAAAACCCGCTCCGATGCGGCCAACGCCTTCTGCCAGTTTATCAATAAAAAACTGTTTCTTGTCATCAGGGTAAGCGGTGGTACGTGCTTCAATTTCGCTTACAATTTCTGCGATCTTGTCATCACCTGCATCAGCCTTTGCTTTTAAATCATCGAAATAATAAAGTGCCAGGGGATGAATACCGATATGAGAATTGATAATAAATTCTTCCCTGGCAAGGCCTACGCCCTCATTGGGTATCTGGCACTCAGTAAATGCCCTTTCCGGCATACCAACGTTCATCATTACCTTGGTCTTTGTTGGAGGCAATGTATCAAGATCAACTCTTTCAATATCAAACTTCAACAACCCATCATATATATAAGCTGTTTCGCCTTCGGCACATGAAACAGTTATCTTGGTTCCGTCTTTTATTACTTCAGAACCATCTACAGTGCCGATTGCACATGGAATTCCCAGTTCACGTGAAATTATTGCAGCATGGCAGGTTCTTCCGCCGCGGTTGGTAACTATGGCGCTTGCTATTTTCATAATTGGTTCCCAGTCAGGATCAGTCAT
>DAOWEW010000129.1 GCA_030638305.1 Desulfobacteraceae bacterium | reverse complement strand
TTACTTGTTTCAGGCGTTAGATCTGGGTTGCCCACATAATGTGTTCCCCATGTTGTGTAATCACCAGCCAGCTCATCTGCGGAAGGCATTCTGAACGCCTCGCCGTAGTTGGCCCTCAGCTTTAGCCAGTCTGTGAGAAGATAGGCTACGCCAACCTGTGGAGAAATATGATCATCGCTCTCTTTTCCACCTTCACCTTTCATATCTACTTCATATTCGTCATATCTCAAACCACCTGAGATGATAAACTTCTGATCAAAAAGTTTGGCTTTAGCCAAAAGAAAACAAGCAGGGTTGTCGTATTCGGTATTCTTTGGACTGTACGTGTCATCTTTTGTTTCGTAGTTCATCCAGTCGAAACCGGTTGTAATAAGCAGGTATTCCTGATTTAAAGATATCTGTGCCTGTGCTCCCTTGTGAGCTACCGTTACCTTACGTGGAACACCATCGCTATAGTAGCTTGGGTTGCTTGCCACAGGATCAAACCATTTGTTCTTGTCTTTCCCTTCGTAATACCCGGCTTTCCAGGAAAAAAGGCCACCAGAAGTTTTACCGTCATAAACCAGATCTAAGGTTCGATTGCTTGAATCTTTATAATCATCAAGGTCATTTTGATAAAGACAGTCAGAAGTACCAATGCGCTTCGCATCATAGTTAGTGTAGATTAAACCTATACGATTTCCCGGGAAAAATTCGGCGCCGATATTGAAACTGTAGTTATTTTTTCGGTGATAACCTGTGTTGTAGTATCTATCTCCCTCCACGTTATCGGCAGTATCATAATCATCCATGCTTGATCTGCTAAAACTGCCTGAAAAATTGATCATATTAACCTGTCCCGATAAGCCAACACTTTTTTCAAGATAACCAAAACTTCCCACCATACCTTCAACAAAAAAGGTTGGGTTACCTTTTCCCTGCTTTGTAATCACGTTTATGACTCCGCCCATGGCGGCAGTTCCATACTGAACAGAAGCAGGTCCTCTTATTATTTCCACCCTCTCAATATTTCTAGTCATAATTTTGGATGCATTACCGGTTGCAATACGATGGCCATCCAGTAAAATTATTACATATCCTTTAAGGTCGATACCGTGGGTTTCCGATCTGAATGCCCTGATTCCTATGGAAGTGAGGCCGCCGGGATATTTTCGGGTATCGCCGATCCCTTTTTCAACAAACAAATCTCCAAGATCCGTGGCTGAAGACATCTTTATCTCTTCTTCATCAATAATAGTTATATTAGATGTAATCTCCTTTTTCTTTTCTTTTACCCTGCCCGCGGTTACCACTACTTCTTCCATAGTTATTGCATTTTTTTCTTCCTGCGCAAAAATCGGTACAGGTAAGGCAAAAAACATAAATGCTAATAATACTGTTACACAACTTAACAACTTCTTCATTTTCTTATTTCTCCTTTCCCCTCGGTCGAAATTGCAAAAAAAAATCCCCAAACCGATAAATCAATCTGGGGATTGCCTTTTTTATCCTCAAACGCTTGCTGATTAGCACCCCTGTCCATGAGGTTGCCAAACAATTTTTCAGGCAGGTCTTCTGACTCCCCGATTACAGCGACGGGCTCGCTCCAGATTCTCACTGGATTCCCTTTTATGCCTTAAAGGCGCCTGAAATTAATCAATAATTACACTTTTTTCATAAATATGTCAATGAAAAAACACGCAGCAAATCTCTTTCAGCTTTTCAATAAGAATCATATTCTGCTTATATTTTTTGACAGCTACACGGAAATAACGAACTCCCATGCCCTGAAATGTGCTGCAGTCCCTTATGAGTATCCCTTCTCTTGCCAGACGGTTTTTGAGCTCTGTGGAGTTTATACCTGCCCCGCTATCTATAGATACAAGGAGAAAGTTTGCTGTGCTTTTCAAGGCATTCAGTCCTGGGATTTCGTTTAAGGCATTTTTTAAAAATTCCCTCTCGGTTGATATATATTGCCTTGTTTTCCTGATATAATCTCCATCCATAAGGGCTTTAAGCGCTGCTTGTTGCGCCAATACATTTACTGTCCATGGGATTTTATTTGCTTTCATCTTTGCGGCACATGACGACGACGCAATGGCATACCCTATACGAAGTCCCGGGATGCCGAAAAATTTTGTCATTGACCGGAGAACTATCATATTAGAAAACCTCAAAATCTCTTTTTTTACAGACTCTTCCTCCACAAAATCTATAAAAGCCTCGTCTATGACTGCAAGCGCCCCTGTTTTACCCGCACATGCTATAACACGACACAATTCATCTTTTGATGTAAGGACCCCTGTTGGATTAGCGGGATTGCAGAAATAGAGAATATCAAAACCTTCCCTTAAACGTTTGCAAAGGCGAGCAATATTGAGGGAAAAAGCTTTTTTTTCATCTGTCTGGAAGTATGAAACTTTTGCGCCGGCCATCTTGAGGCCCTTTTTGTATTCGCTGAAGGCAGGGGTGACGATGAGGGCTTTTTGTGGTTT
>DAOWEW010000253.1 GCA_030638305.1 Desulfobacteraceae bacterium | reverse complement strand
TAGCCGACCCAGATAGTCCAGTCAAATTCAACCGGCAAAGGCTTAAAAGAAGAAATTTGCGTTACAGGATTTGCAAAAATTTCTGTTTGTATTTTTTTTAATTGATCATCCGACAGATCAGCATCAATAGTAATTACATGAATTGTCCTTACTTGTGACAGATCAATGCCAAAGTAATGCATTGCCTTTTGTTGAATACCCTTGCCTTCGGCATCAAACAAATCGGATTTTAATGTTATTTCAAGTCGGTAAGGCATGAGGGTTCAAAGGTTTAGGGTTAGGGGTTGAACTAACTAAAAAACATTCGGGTAATATCATTATAAAATACATAAATCATGAGCGTAACCAGCACAAAAATGCCTGCCTGCTGGGCAACTTCACGAAATTTAACATTAACAGGACGTCCTGTTACCGCTTCAATAAAAAAGAAAACCAGGTGACCGCCATCCAGAACAGGTATGGGCAAAAAATTGATTATGGCAAGATTAATACTGAGCAGAGCGATAAAAAACAACAGGCTTGATGCTCCCTGTTCGGCTTGTTGGCCTGCCATTTGTGCGATCATAAGCGGACCGCCCAGAGTTTTTGTCGAGATGACACCTTGAATCAGCTTTACAATACTAACTATGGTTAACTTTGAAATATTATAAGTTTGTATTATGCTTTCTGAAAATGCCTGGAAAAAATTTAATTCCTTTGAAAAAACATCTCCTGAAGATGTAATACCAAGAACATAACGCTGAAAATCCTCGCCAAAAATATTTTTGGAGTTTATTGGTTCAGGCTTAATTTTTAATGAAAAAACAGACTCATTCCTGCTAATATATAATTCAATCTCTTTCCCATTGCTTTCAGAAATAATTTTTGCCATGTTTTCCCAGCTTTCAACGGGAATTCCATTAATGGATAGTATTTTATCGCCTTTTTTCAACCCTCCTATAAAAGCCGGACTATTCTCTTTAACATCGCCTATGGAAGTTTCTACAATAAAAGTTCCATGAATCGTAAATATCCCAAAAAAAATTATTATTGCGAGGAGAAGATTAAAGAAAGGACCGGCAGCAACAATTAAAATCCGTTTAAAGATATGCTTATGGGTAAAAGAAACAGACATATCAGCGGGCTCAATTTCTTCGCCTGGATCCTCGCCTACCATTTTTACAAAGCCTCCAAGCGGTATTGCCGAAACGCAATAATCGGTATCACCTATCTTTTTGCCGAATATCTTTGGGCCAAACCCTATGGAAAATTTTTTTACTCCTACTCCGAATAACCTGGCAACAAGGAAATGGCCAAATTCATGAAATGATATAAGTATTCCTAATGCTATTATAAAGGCAAATATACTTGTAGTCATAATGGTTTTGTTTTTTCTTATTGTTATTGTTATTTGGTTGACGGTTATCTGTTGTCGGTTTTATGTTTTGAGCAATAGTAAGCCGTTAACTGTGAACCGTGAACTGACAACCGTAAACCGACAACCGTTAGTTCATCAGCTCTTCAACTGTCTCTCTTGCCCACTTATCAGCTTCAAGAATATCGGATAATAATGGATCTTTAACAGATGAATGTTTCTCCATTGTATTTTTTATTAACTTCGGAATGTCGGTAAATGAAATTTGTTTATTCAGAAAGGCTTCAACTGCCACTTCATTTGATGCATTTAAAACCGCAGGCATTGTTCCGCCTGTTTCACAGGCTTGAAAAGCCAGTGCAAGACAAGGAAACTTTTTCAAGTCGGGCTGCTGAAATGTAAGTGCTGCCATATTTGCAAAATCCGGAATCGGTTGCTTAAGCAAAAGACGTTCCGGCCAGGACATGGCATATGCTATAGCCCCCTTCATATCCGGTATGCCGAGTTGAGCAATAACCGCCCCATCTCTATAGGCAACCATTGAGTGAATCACACTTTGCGGATGAATTACAACCTTAATCATATTGTGTGATACTCCGAAAAGATATTTTGCCTCAATCACCTCAAGCCCCTTGTTCATAAGAGTAGCTGAATCAATGCTGATCTTTTTGCCCATCTGCCATGTAGGATGATTCAGAGCATCTTCCGGTTTTATTGAGACAAATTCGTTTGCCGGCTTGTTTAAAAACGGACCGCCTGAAGCTGTCAGCAGTATCTTGTCCATATCTTCCCTGCGTTGGCCTGCTATGCATTGGAATATAGCGCTATGCTCGCTATCTACGGGAAGTATGCTTATACCTTTTTCCGCTGCTTTTTTCATAACGATTTCACCAGCCATCACAAGAGTTTCCTTATTGGCCAGCGCAATGTTCTTTCCGGCTTCAATTGCCGCCAGTGCAGGCATCAATCCGGCAGCACCTACGATAGCGGTTACAACCAGTTCAACGGAATCATAAGTAGCTGCCGCCTTGTAACCATCTTCTCCATACAATATTTCGACACCTGCTCCTGCCGGAAGCATATTCTTCAATTCTAAAGCTCTGTTTTCATCAAAAACCACAGCTATCTCAGGATGAAATGTTTCGATCTGTCCGGCAAGTAATTCAACATTACTCGCCGCAGCAAGAGCTTTGATCTCAAACCGGTCACGAAACATTTCTACAATCTTAAGAGTATTACGTCCTATGGATCCGGTAGATCCGAGTATTGAGAGATTCTTCATAAATAATTAATACCAAAAATTCATGTCCAACCTGCACACCGTATTCACTCATTGGCTTCACTTCAACAAACGTTCGTATTCGTCATGGTTGCCAATCCAATACCAAAGTACCATATCGCCTTCAAGAAAACCAAGAGCCCGATAATCGTTGCTCACACGCGCAGAATAGATTGATTCTTTGTCATCTACTCGCTTGAAGCGCAAGCTTGGATGGTAGGGATTTACCTTCCACACTTGATAAGCCTTTCGTGCTTGCTGTTGCACATTGCGAGAAAGACGCATATAAAACTTCCAAAATTTTGGAGTTGCCTGTGATTTCATGCCGGCGCAAGCCGCCCGTCTTTAGTGATTGCTATGTCAGTAGTTCGTCCTGCACGATAGTCTTCAAGTGCTTCGTGCGCCATTTTACGCATGACATGCTTTGCTTCCGGCTTGACGAATAACTCGTCCCACTTTTTTTCGCTGGCACGGATTCCTTCTTCTGTTTCGGTTTCTTCTTTATCCAACCGGTCATCGTTGTTTTTTTGAACAATCTGGAATTCAAGAAATTGTGCAAAATCAATGAGTTGCATGATACGTTCAGGCGGCAGTTTACGTATGATGTTGATTACCGTCTGCTCATATACTGAGGATTGCAAAGCTGTTTGCATTTTCATCGTGTTACCTCATAAATAAATATTCCTTAAAAAAATATGCTACAGGAGCGGCAAACAAAAGAGCGTCAATACGATCCAGAATGCCGCCATGCCCCGGCAATAATGAACCGGAGTCCTTAATAGCAGCGGAACGTTTTAGTGCTGATTCAAACAGATCGCCTGCCTGGCCTGCGATACCAATTAAGAGAAATAAAAGAATGCTTGTTCCCCATGGCAGCGAGGGGAAAAAAACACATTTAAAAACTAGTCCGATGATCAAATTTGAAGAAAACCCGCCTATTGAACCCTCTATTGTCTTTTTGGGGCTCACTGAAGGGCAAAGCTTGTGACTACCCAGGTAAGAACCGACATAAAATGCACCTGTATCACCGGCAAAAACTACAAATAACAGGAAAAAAATCCATAGCATTCCGTCTG
This sequence comes from Desulfobacteraceae bacterium, assembly GCA_030638305.1. Next base: position 2,822 of record DAOWEW010000253.1, on the reverse strand, counting down.
TACCGTTACGGATCAGAATCAGAAAGGAAAGTAATACAGGAATATAAATAATTCCCATAAGTTGCTTATTAAAATTTTCAAGTATGAACGGATCAGATTTAAATTGTGTAATAGTAAACAGGCCGGAAATAATTAAATTAAAAGCAACTATGATTATAATAAAATCTAATGCGTTTTTATAAGCCGCCCATATAATGACAGGCCCGACAATCGAACCTGTAAGCAGGATAATGCCTGATATGGTTTTACCTTTTCTATTAAAAACAATACGAAAGTATTCCCACATGGCCAAAAAGCATATTATACTCACTGAAACAGCGAATAAAAGCCCACCCTTGTAAATCATCAAAAAAAGAAAGGGAAGAGCGGCAATGCTTGTAATCCAACGTTTTAAATGCATATTGCTTAATTATTATTTTAAACTTTTCCGAACCTGCGTTCACGGCTCTGATAGTGTTTCAGAATTTGCAAAAACTCCTGTTTGCTAAAGTCCGGCCATAAGGTTTTTGTAACGAAAATCTCCGCGTAAGCAATTTGCCAGAGAAGAAAATTACTGATGCGCATTTCACCGCTGGTTCTTATAAGTAGATCCGGATCGGGCATTGCTTTTGTGTAAAGGAAATCAGATACAAGTTCGGGAGTTATTAAATCAGGATCAATTTTGCCTTCTTTTGTTTTTATTGCTATTTTCCTGACCATCCTGACTATCTCGGAGCGGCTTCCATAGCTCAATGCAAGGTTAAGAATTAAACCGGTGTTTTTTTTTGTTAGATTTATTGTCTTATGCAGGATTTGCCGGACATTTTCCGGCAGCTTTTCTATCTGTCCAATGGCATTGAGACGGATATTATTATCCATCATTTCTTTCTGTTCTGACTCAAGAAAATTCTTCAGAATGAACATAAGAGCGGCGACTTCGGTTTTTGGCCTCTGCCAGTTTTCAGTAGAAAAAGCATATAAGGTCAGGAAGGAAATACCTATCTCACTACAGGTTCTCACTATAACCCGAACAACATCAGTCCCTTTTTTATGTCCTTCAATGCGATTTAAAATACGCTTTTTTGCCCAACGGCCATTACCATCCATAATGATGGCGATATGACAGGGGAGACTGGCTATATCAATATCTGTATTAACAGAAGAAAATTCATTAGAATTCAAGGATTTCCTTCTCTTTTTCTTTAAAGATGCTGTCATTTATATGCTTGATCTGTTCATCAGTTATCTTTTGGACCTGGTCCTGTGCTTTGAACGCATCATCTTCCGAAACATCGCCATCCTTTTTCAAACCTTTGATCAGTTCGTTTGAATCGCGTCTGATATTGCGTATCGCCACCTTATAGTCTTCACAAATTTTTCGTACGATTTTTGCAAGTTCCTTGCGTCTTCCTTCCGTAAGCGGTGGAATGGATATGCGAATAATTTTACCATCGTTCGAAGGAGTAATGCCCAAATCAGATTTCAATATTGCTTTTTCAATTTCCTTTATTGCGGTAACATCCCATGGCTGTATTATAATAAGGCGGCTTTCCGGAATTGAGAGTGAGGCCATCTGGTTAATGGGAGTCCGGGTGCCGTAATAATCAACAAATATTCCATCAAGCAAAGAAAGAGAAGCGCGGCCGGTTCTGACTTTATTTAACTCCTTTTTAAGAGCAGCAATTGATTTAGCCATATTTTCTTTTGTTTCTTTATATATGGATTCCAGCATATATTTCACCTTTTCGTCATCAATTGTTTATTCTGGTTCCGATTTCCTCTCCACATATTATTTTTCTGAGATTTCCCCTGGTTTTAACATCAAAAATTATAAGAGGAAGCTGGTTCTCCATAGCGAGAGAAATCGCTGTCATATCCATAATTTTGAGCTGTCTTTCCAAAACTTCTATATACGTAATTTTTTTAATGAACCCTGCATCTTTATTAATAAGAGGATCTGAATCATACAAACCGGCAACTCTGGTGGCTTTCAACAAAATCTCGGCATGAATCTCCTGACCTCTTAAAACTGCAGCAGTATCTGTAGTAAAATAGGGATTTCCAGTACCTGCAGCAAAAATAACTACACGTCCTTTTTCAAGATGACGAATAGCTTTGCGAAGAATGTAAGGTTCAGCCACCTCATGCATTGATATTGCAGACTGAATACGCGTCTGAATACTTTTTTTTTCAAGTGCGTCCTGCAATGCAAGGCTATTGATTACCGTTGCCAGCATACCCATATGGTCAGCGGAAGTTCGATCCATACCAAATGAGCTTGCCGCAAGCCCTCTGAAAATATTGCCGCCGCCGACAACGATGGCTATCTGAATCCCGAGATCAAATATCGAACGGATCTCTTCAGCTACATAATTTATTATTTCCGGGCTAATACCAAAGCTCTGATCGCCCATTAAAGCCTCACCGCTTAATTTTAACAGAACTCTATTGTATCTCGGTAGTGTCAATGTTTAAGAATCCCCTATCTGAAATCTTACAAAACGTTTAATTGTTATATTCTCGCCCATCTTTGCAATCATATCATTCAAAAGATCCGATACAGACATATCAGGATTACGCACATATGCCTGATTCAACAGGCAATTATCCTTATAAAACTTGTTAAGTTTTCCCTCAACTATTTTCTCTGCCACATTTTCCGGTTTTCCCATTTCAATAGCCTGAATGCGATATATCTCTTTTTCTTTATTTATTATGTCATCAGGCACATCATCGGATGCGATGCCCACAGGATCTGTTGCCGCAATATGCATAGCAATATTTTTTGCAAATTCTTTAAACTCATCATTTTTTGCAACAAACTCGGTGTGGCAGTTTATCTC
>DAOWEW010000103.1 GCA_030638305.1 Desulfobacteraceae bacterium | reverse complement strand
TCCTGTTGTGCGATTGACGCAGAAAATGTTGTTGATTTTTGTTTTTCTTTTTGTTGTAGGCATCATGGCTTCCATCGTCATATCCGGAACCATAACAGGGCCGATCATGAGATTGCGCCGCGGAACCAAAGAGATTATAAAAGGTAATCTGAATTACAAGGTAGGCACCAGCGCAAACGATGAGATCGGACAACTCTCAAGAGCTTTTGATGAGATGACAGCCAATCTCAAAGAATCAGGAAAAGAGCTGGAAGATTACAGCAAAAATCTTGAGGAGATGGTAAAAAAGAGAACTGCGGAACTGGACAAAAAGGTTGCCGAGAGTGAACAGCAGAAACTTGCGATAATGAATATTGCAGTGGATATAGAAGATGCAAACAAGGCAAAGGAGTTGGAGATTGCGGATCGCAAAGCCGCCCAGAAGGCACTATCCGAGACTAATAAAAAGCTTAAAGACGCGGTTAATCGTGCTAACCAACTGGCGGTAGAGGCACAGGCAGCCAATACAGCCAAGAGTGATTTCCTGGCCAACATGAGCCATGAGATCCGGACACCTATGAATGGCGTTATAGGCATGACAGACCTGTTGCTTGATACGGCATTGACTTCAGAGCAGTTAGAATATGCAAAGACCATTAAAAACAGTGGGGATTCGCTGCTGGCAATCATCAACGATATTCTTGATTTTTCCAGGATAGAGGCCGGGAAGTTTGAATTGGGAATGCTTGATTTTGATCTTCGTATGACCCTTGAAGATATGATTGATGTGCTGGCAGTACGTGCACATGAAAAAGGTCTGGAGATAACCTGCCTGGTAGAACCGGAAGTCCCTGCGTTGTTGCAAGGAGATCCCAAGCGGCTTCGACAGATAATAACCAACCTGATCGGAAATGCGATTAAATTCACGGCACAAGGCGAGGTGGCCCTGCATGTGATCCTTGATAATGAGGATAACAACATGGTCACGATCCGTTTTGTTGTGAAAGACACAGGCTGCGGGATACCCGCGGACAAACTTGATAGTTTGTTTGATGCCTTTACCCAGGCAGATTCTACTGCTACACGCAAATTCGGCGGAACCGGCCTGGGTTTGACTATTTCAAAACAGCTTTGCGAAATGATGGGTGGGCAGATCGGCGTGGAAAGCAAAGAGGGCGAGGGCGCCACGTTCCGGTTTACGGTTTGTTTGAATAAGCAGCTCCCTGTCCGTAAGCCCTCGGACCGGACCTTATCGGACCGGACATTATCGGATCAGGCCTCACCGGACAGAATCATCACCCAACACACAGTTGCAGAAAAAAGCAAGCAAAAGACCCGCATTCTGCTGGCCGAAGATAACATTGTTAACCGGAAAATCGCGTTGAAAGTTCTCGAAAAGCTCGGCTATCACGCAGATGTGGCTGTCAATGGCGCAGAAGCGCTCAAAGCACTTGAGACAACCCCTTACGACATAGTGCTTATGGATGTGCAGATGCCGGAGATGGACGGATTGGAAGCGACCAAAGAAATCAGGAGACGGGAGGAGCTCACAGCTCAATCGAAACATATTCCGATCATTGCCATAACTGCCCATGCCATGGAGGGTGACAGGGAGATGTGTCTAAAGGCCGGTATGGATGATTATTTGACCAAGCCGATCCGGCCGGGCAAACTTGGAGAGACGATAGCCCGATGGATTCCGGACGATGCTGCTGCCAGGCAGGATTGAACCGCCCGCCTCCCCTACGTTCCTAACGACCACTCAACTGCCCCTGATACGCCTGCTTTATTGCCGAGATTAGCTCATGATTCTCGAAAGGTTTGGAAAGAAGGTTTTCCACGCCTGCCTCTCTAAAAGCAGTAACACGAGGGTCGTCTTTGTGCAGAGCTGTCATCCCTATAATCTTGGTCCGGGCATATCGTTCGGTATTGCGGACATAGCGCACGAATTCCACACCGTCCATGCGTGGCATTCTGATGTCAGCGAGTATCAGGTCAGGCATAAAACTTCCCAGCTTGGCGCAGGCGTCTATACCATTTATGGCACCCATTACCTTTGCGGCAGACATTTCCCTTTTGAGAAGGCGGATTGTTGATTTGCGCATGTTTTCTTCATCCTCGACAACAAGTATCTTTATTTCGTCCGGCACTTCCGAGGCGACCTCAACTCCAGCCACCAAATCTCTGATTGTCCTTTGAATTTCGTCGCGCTTGAATGGTTTGGAGAGATATTCATCCATGCCGGCCTCAAGATACTTTTCCCTGTCTCCCTTCATGGCATTGGCGGTAAGGGCAACGATTGGCATGTGCCCGCTTTCCCATCTTCTAATCTCCTTTGTTGCTTCTATACCACTCATATTCGGCATCTGGATATCCATGAAGATGATGTCAAAAGGGCCTTTTTCCGTAACCATCTTCACTGCCTCTAAGCCATCCGGGGCAATCTCGATTTTGTTGTAGCCCATTCGCTCGAATATCTTTTTGCCTAATTTCTGGTTGACCGGGTTATCCTCAGCGTAAAGGATTCTCACATCATGGGCAATAATTTCCTTGACCCTGCGCTGGGTTACGATACTCTTTGGTTGTTTTTCTCCTATTCCCAGGACCGTTCTGATCATGTTTATCAAAACCTGGCGGCGCACAGGCTTGGGCACAAAACCGGTAAAACCTGATTTTTCAGTTTCCGCGTCGGAACCCAGAATGACGTTGGACGAAAGGGCTATCATCTTTGTTTTCCCACCGGTCAGCCCAGATATTTTTCTTGATAGTTCATGACCCGACATCCCTGGCATTATGATATCCAGGATGGCAATTTCAGGTGAGGCGGTTTGGCCGGTTGTAGAAGATTCGTCGGCGGAAATAGTAGCCAATGACGAATGACTAATGACTGATAATGCTTCTTCCCCACTGCTGGCCGTAACAGGCACCATCCCTATTCTTTTGACAATGTTTGATACGATTTTTAGCGCTGTTTTATTATCGTCCACAATTAGAATGGACTTGCCTTCCAGTTGGCTCACGTGAACAGGATGAATTTCTTCGGCAGCTTTCGGATCTTTCTTGAATTTGGCGGTAAAGTAGAAAGTGCTCCATAGATGACCGCTTTCCACCCACATGTCTCCACCCATCAACCGGGCGAGTTTTCTGGAGATAGTCAGCCCCAGACCGCTGCCGCCATACTTTCTCGTAGTGCTTCCGTCCGCCTGTTTGAATGATTCGAAAATGGTCCCCAGTTTGTCCTTTGGAATCCCGATCCCTGTGTCTGTTACAGAAAAAAGGAGTTCTACTTCATCATTGTCTCCGCCTTTTTCATTTTGTGCTTCTGATTTTGCATCTTTAACTTCTATTACTATCTCGCCCTGTTCCGTAAATTTTATGGCATTTCCGACCAGGTTCGTCATGATCTGCCTCAAACGTGTTGGATCCCCTGTCAGGCTGGTGTGTATATCTCCTATATTGCAGTTGATCTCAATCGGTTTTTCACCTATGTTGGCTATCATCAGTTCTCCGATATCCAGCATCAGGTTTTCCACGTTAAAAGGAATGGTTTCAAGCTCCAGATTGCTGCTTTCCACCTTGGAAAGATCAAGGATATCGTTAATGAGATTTAGCAGGCTTTCACCGCTATTCCTGACGGTTTGCACTGCTTCCCGCTGCTCTTCTGTCAACTCTTCTTCAAGAAGCAGATCGGAAAAGCCTAAAATAGCGTTCATGGGGGTGCGGATTTCATGGCTCATGTTGGCCAAAAACTCGCTCTTGGCGCGGTTGGCTGCTTCGGCAACTGCCATGGCTTCTCGAAGCTCGTTTTCTGTCATCTTTTGTTTTGTGATATCGGTAATGATCAACAAGAGGTGTTGTTTGCCGCCGGACGAAAACGCCGCTGTACGGCATTTCAGATACACCTCTTTTTCAAAGGTTGTGACCATGTAAATCTCGACCTCTTGGGGGTCTCCCGTTGCAAGGGCTTTTTCCGCCGCCTGAATGAGCCCGCTTTTTTCCCAAGCTTCGTTTTCACGAAAGTTCAGGTCCAGCGCCTGTTCACAGCTTGCTCCGATTATGCGACAGCCAGCGTCATTTACAAAAGTGCACTGCCCTGAATCATCATACGTGAAAACCCCCACTGGAGAGGCTGTAATCAATGTCTCGTTGAATTCAAGAACAGATCTGATTTTCTTCTCAGCCCGCTTGAGCTCAGTCACATCCCTTGCCGCGGCAAATACGCCGATAACCTTGCCTGACTCATCTTTGTACACGGATGCGTTGTACAACACAGGCGTTATTTTGCCATTCTTATGGGTTATCTCCAATGGGTAGTTTCTAACACCGCCTTTATCAAATACTTGTTTGTAACCCCTTTTTGCTTCTTCCGGCTCAGTAAAGTAATCGCAAAAATCCGAGTAGATCAGTTCCTGTCGCGTCCTGCCCGTGACTTTCTCCGTGGAGCTATTGACATCGGTAATCCTTCCATCAGGCCCGATGGTTACCAGCGGGTCAAGGCTTGCCTCAATCAGGCTGCGTGCATAGCCCGCCGCACGACGGACTTTCTTTTGTTTACTCATATGGTTTATCCCCTTTAGGAACGTGGACAAAATAACTTCCCCAAGTAGGCGCACAGATTTGGGTCAAATTTGTTTCGATCTCATAATTTTTTCCCAGAGAGAATCATGAAGACCGGACTTGCGCTTAATTACCCTGGATATCGCAGTTCTTAAAACTTTTTCTTTGCCCAATATTGTTACACTCTGACCGGCCCTTGTGATAGCTGTATAAATAAGTTCCCTGGAAAGTACGGAATAATCCTTGTCCGGCAAAACAAGATAAACGTTTTCAAACTCGGATCCCTGACTCTTGTGAACTGTCATTGCATAAACTGTTTCATGCCGGGGTAATCTGTAAGGCAAAAAATGTCTCAATTCTCCGGAAGTTCCAGGGAAAAATACATACATATCATTGCTGCCGGAACCGGGGATCGGCATTGTTATACCGATATCCCCGTTAAAAAGGCCGAGTTTATAGTCATTGCTGATTATGAGAACCGGCCGGCCTTTATACCATAAATTTTCAGTCTGTATCAGATTTTCACGGCTCAATATCTGTTCGATAATTGCATTTACTGCATAGACCCCGAATTGCCCTGTCTTTACAGCACACAATATTTTAAAGCGATTAAAAAGTTCAAGCGCAATAGCAGGATCATCAGTTTTGAGATATTCCGAATACCACTCAATAGCTTTATCCGCAAGAATTCGTTTAAAATTATCAACTGACAGTATTTCTTCAAATATTATACTTTTGTTATTCTCATTTTTCAGCAAACTTAAAGCCTTATCAACATCTCCGGGCTTCACAGCCTGGCTTAATCCGCCGATTCCACTGCCGTCAGCGAATCTATAATTTTTTTTCAAAATAACAATGCAGTCATGTAAAACCTTTATGTCTTTATATTCTTTGATAAAACCCGCAGATTTTTTATCTGTTAATTCTTCAACTTTATTAACAAAATTTGCTGTAAATCCACGAACATGGTTGCTGCCGCAAATATCGCCAAGCACTGAACCGGGATCCACGGATGCAAGCTGATCGCTGTCTCCTATCAGTATAAGCCTTGCATCAATCGGGACAGCCTGGATAAGTTTTGACATTAAGGGCAGATCCACCATTGAGGCTTCATCTACCACAACGATATCAGCGGAAAGAGGATTCTCAGGATTATGATGGAAAAAAGGAGAGCCAATAATAGTTTTCAGAAGCCTGTGAATTGTAAAAGCTTTTGTCGGTATAGCTGCTTTGATATGATCTTTGCAGTCCAGCTTTTTTTTAATGTTTTCGATGGACTCGCTTAACCTGGCCGCAGCTTTTCCCGTTGGAGCTGCAAGAAAAATTCTAAGGTTTTTTTCTTTACCTGCCTGCTCTAATAAAAGCGTCAGGATCTTTGCAACAGTTGTGGTTTTGCCTGTTCCAGGGCCTCCGGAAATAACGCAGAACTTCTTAAAAGCCGAAATTATGGCGGCAATCTTTTGCCAGTTAATATCGCCATTCATTCTTTCAGGGAAAAGCCTCTTCAGACTGTCTTTTATAAGCGATAAATTTAAGCCGCTGATATCCTCTTTGGCACGTTGCTTTATAGAATCAGAAAGTTTTTTTTCATACTCCCAGTAGCGATAAAGATAAAGTCTGTTTCCTTTATCAAGTATAAGAGGGCAAAGATCTCCCGGTCTTCCGACAATTTTGGTTGACATTAAATTGTCTTTCCATACAGAAAGCCCGGGACATATAACAGCCTTTCTTGCCTCATCTTTGTCAAGCAGCATCCTACCTGCAAATGATGCAAGGTCAAGACACACATTTCCCTTGCCTGTAACATTGCTTACAAGACCTGCTCCAAGAAATACCTCCTGACAACTGCTGCCTGCAAGATCCGTCATAAACCTTGCAAAATGCATGTCTATATCAGTTAGTATGCCTGCCTGATGTAATCTTGCCAGGTTGTTTTTATTCATATTTTACCACATCCATGACCAGGAAATTGTGATGGCGCCGTCCTTGAAGCTGCCGGTATCAGGACTTTTTTTGTGCCACGGATACCTGTTACCGGAATAGTTGTTATACTGAAAGGGTGCAATACAAAAAAGTTAAATGAGTATCTATCTGATAATATTGAGTATATATTTATATGATGTGGGATTAATCGTTAAATATCAACATGTTATGTTAATCGTTAAATGACGCAAGTGTCCGCTCTTGGCTTTTACTATGAATTCAACCACTTACTCTCTTGCGTCGTGAGTAAACGAGAATATAACTATTTTTTAAGGCTGTAATTTGATGTTTTTACGAACCATAAAAAGTGAGAATTCATAGTTATTACAAC
>DAOWEW010000207.1 GCA_030638305.1 Desulfobacteraceae bacterium | reverse complement strand
CTTCTTTTTTGCGGGTCCAGTCCGGATGGTTGGTTGGATGATTGTAGGCTTCGGGATGGGGCATAAGGCCGAAAATCCGACCGGTTGGATCACATATTCCTGCTATATCAAGTATTGAGCCATTTGGATTGTATGGGAAAGCGCTGTTTGCAAGTTCTCCGTCCGGCATGGAATACTGAATTGCAATCTGGTTACTGTTTACAAGGCGTTTTATGGTGGACTCATCTGAATAAAACTTCCCTTCTCCGTGTCTGATGGGAAGTTCTAAACAATCCATGTTTTTTGTAAATATGCAGGGAGATGCGGAATTTATTTTCAGATTTACCCAGTCATCCCTGAAATTTCCGCAATCGTTAAATGTAAGCGCTACCGACCGTTTACTGTAATCATGGTTAAAACCAGGCAAAAGCCCGATGTTCACAAGCGCCTGAAATCCATTGCATATCCCAAGTACAAGGTTGCCACTATCAATAAATTCTTTCAGTTTTTTTCCAATATTTGTTTTAAAGCGTACAGCTTGAATAACACCTGCGCCATGATCATCTCCCCAACTGAATCCTCCGACAAAAGCCATGATTTGAAAATCTTCAAGCTTTACATCTCCATTAATAAGCGAATTTATATGAACCCGGACAGCTTTTGCTCCTGCCAGTTCAAAGGCATAGGCTGTTTCATGATCACAATTCAAGCCGTATCCGGCAAGTACAAGTACATTTACTTTGTTCATATTGACTCCTCAGCTCCATCTATCCGGGCATGGGACTTAGGAACGTGGACGAAATAACTTCCGCAACTATGCATCACAGCTTCAGGCCGCCTTTGTTTGATCTCAAATCCCAAACATCTTGAAATAGCTCGCTATTTCTTCAACTTTTGGGATCTGAGATCAAACAACTTCGACCCAAATCTGTGCGCCTACTTGCGGAAGTTAATTCGTCCACGTTCCTTACCTTGACTTTCATAGTCAGAAATTGTAGACTCACTTTAAGTTAGAACGTGTGTCTGTGCATACAAGCATCTGCTTCTCTTGATCGCAGAAGCCGTACCGTTTTAGATTTTTCTTGGTTTGTACCAAATTATAATCTTCTGTTTTAAAACAGAAGATTTATAGCATAGCGAACCCAACAAAACAAGTCGCTCGTGAACCGTTATTTCGTCTACGTTCAGGCACTATTTAAACAAATGTATTTGATGCTTCTAAAATGGATAACCATCATCTAATACTTGGCAATCTTGTCGATTTTATAACCGGCAAAACTATAACAGATACCCATGATGAACGGTATAGGCAAAAATTAGCCAAAATACTTGTAACAATTAAAGGGTATCATAAATATGAAATTAAACCGCATTGCGACCTTCTTGTAAAGGCTGCAAATAAAAGCGCTATAGTTATAGTTGATTTCAAGGTTGTATTGTCTGCAAAAGTGTGCATGATAGTGAAATATGCTCCCGGTTCTCTGGTAACCAGACATCGCCCTGCATTGGCTGCCTCAAGACTTATAGCACCATACCAGGTACCGGTCGTTGTTGTAACAAATGGCGAAGATGCGAATATCATAGATGGCTCAACAGGGAAAGTAACCGGCTATGGCTTTGAATCCATACCTTCAAAAACCGAACTAAGTGATATGGTTGATAGAAAGCATTTTGATCCTGTTCCGGCAGATAGAGCAGAAATTGAATCAAGAATTATGTATGCCTATGAAGTTGACGGAAGCTGTCTTTGCAAAATTACAAGCTGACGGCTTCGTAAAAAGTCCATTTTATTCGTTGCGCGTCAAAAAATGCCAAAAACCGTAAACCTTGAACCTTGAACCCTGAACCTGACTATCCTGTTTATGGATTATAATTTTTTTATGGAAAAAGCTCTTGAGGGAGCAAGAAAAGCTTTATATTCAGGCGAATTTCCTGTTGGTTGCGTGATTGTATATGAAAATAAGATTATAGGCACCGGCTCACGAATCGGTACCACCGGGAATTTTATAAATGAAATCGACCATGCGGAACTGGTTGCATTAAAAGGTCTTTCCGAACTCAAAGAAAATGTGGATAGAAGTAAAATAATACTATTTTGTACTTTAGAACCATGCCTTATGTGTTATAGTGCCATTCTTATAAATGGTATTGGCAAAATTGTTTATGCTTACGAGGATGTAATGGGAGGTTGCACAAGGTGTAATTTAACGAAACTATCTCCTTTTTACAAAGAGCGCCAAATCAAAATTGTACCTGATATTTTACGCAATAAAAGCCTGGAGCTTTTTAAGGTCTATTTTGAAAATCAAAAAAACACTTACTGGAAAGACAGCCTCTTGTCCCAATATACGCTCAAACAGTAATTTCGTCCATGTTCCTAAGGAACGTGGACGAAATTACTTCCCCAAGTAGGTGCATAGATTTTGGTCGAATTTGCCCAAATCTCAAATATAGGCTCAGATCCCAAAAGTTGATGGAATAGCGAGCTATTTCAATATTTTTGGGATTTGAGATCGGACAAAGGCGGCCTAAAGCTGTGATGCATAGTTGTGGAAGTAGTTTCGTCCACGTTCCTAAGGTTCTATGGATTTTTGTTACATTTTTTTGTTGCATTTCTTCCTGTTGTTATATATGCAATAGCATTTATATTAATTAAAGCAGGTTAACAAGTAAACTGATAATAAAATCAGTGAGTGTTATAAATACAATTTGTATATTAACCTCAAAGAAAACAATAAATATCGCTACCGTAGGAGGTGAAAAGTATAGCTATATCGAAGAAGATAAACAGGCCAAACAAGTTTGACAAAACAAATATCAATAACGATATCAGAGCAAGAGAGGTAAGAGTTATTGATCCTGATGGCAATCAGGTGGGTATTATACCAACCTATAAAGCTCTTGCAACGGCTGGTGATTTCGGTCTTGATCTTGTGGAAATTTCTCCTAATGCCAACCCGCCTGTATGCAAAATAATGGATTATGGCCGTTATAAATATGAGCAGACCAAAAAGAAACAGGAAGCAAAAAAGAAACAAAGCACATTCCAGGTTAAAGAGATAAAGATACGTCCCAAGACCGGAGAACATGATCTGAAAATCAAGATTAACCATATTAAAAAGTTTATAGGAAAAAAGGATAAGGTTAAAGTTACAGTTGTGTTCAGGGGACGTGAAATAGCACTTTCAGAGCTTGGCAGGAATTTG
>DAOWEW010000102.1 GCA_030638305.1 Desulfobacteraceae bacterium | reverse complement strand
TTATATTATGAAAAAAATAACAATTGCTCTTTTGTCCGGCGGCACATCTTCTGAACGAGAGGTGTCTCTGAAAAGTGGCGACCAGGTCTATGAAGCACTTGACAAGAAAAAGTACAAAGTTATCCGTTACGATCCTGAAACAGACATAAACCGCCTTGTTGCTGATGCACCTGAGATTGATGCAGGGCTTATCGTACTTCACGGACATTTCGGGGAAGACGGGACAGTGCAGGGACTTCTTGATCTGCTTTCTATTCCGTATCAGGGCACCGGAGTACTTGGAAGTGCTCTTGCAATGAACAAGATTGCCGCAAAAAAGCTTTATGAAAAAGCAGGGCTGCCTGTACCGCCTTATATTGCACTTAATCGTGGTGAAGAAATTGATTCTGAAAAAATTGCTGATCAGCTTGGACTGCCTTTGGTGGTTAAGCCGGTTCAAGGCGGTTCAAGTATTGGCATGTCTGTTGTAAAATCAACAGAAAACCTGAAATATGCCGTTGATATTGCTTTTGAACAGGATAATTCGATCCTGATCGAAACATATATTAAAGGTATAGAAATTACAGGGAGCATTATAGGTAACGAAATACTGCAATCCCTCCCTATTGTTGAAATTATTCCCGGTAAAGGGCATGAGTTTTTTGATTACGAGGCAAAATATACCGTTGGTTTAACCAATGAAATATGTCCCGCCCGAATTAGTGAGGATCTTAATAGAAAAGCTCAGGAATATGCGAAGGTTGCCCATTCGGCTTTATTTTGTAAAGGTTACAGCAGAACTGATATGATTTTAAAAAATAACGATATATATGTACTTGAAACCAATACAATTCCAGGCATGACGAAAACAAGTCTTTTACCTCTTGCTGCAGCAACCGCCGGTATTTCCTTTAGCAAACTTCTTGATACACTGATTGAACTCAGCCTTTCCGGACACAAAAACAGCGGGTAATTCATGATCATAAAAAACAACAGAGAATTAAAAAATCATTATCATGAACTCTGCTCAGGAGATATATTTATAGGAACAATATCCTCAAGGCATATGAAATCATTTATGCTTATTGATCTTCTTGAACGGAATGTAAACTGCCTGCCGTCGCCACTCTCACAAATTTTAAACAGCTCCAAAACCAAACAGGCTTTAATTTTAAAAGACTGGATGCTTCCGCATACATGCGTTATTACAAGGCGGATAGATCTTATTGAAACCATCAATAGATACAATAAAAACGGCATAGGCCGGGTAGTGACCAAAGAAGACCACCTCCACTGCGGATGTGGAGTAAGAAGATGGGACAGCATTGAAACCCTTTATAGTTTCATGGCGTTGTCAAAATCTTCTTATCCTTTTGTGGTTCAGCCTTTCCAGGAAAAATTTACAGATATAAGGGTAATTATTGTTGAAGATTATATTGAGGCATATTCCAGATATAATCCAAACAACTTCAGGATGAATATAGCAGCAGGCGGAAACAGTCGTCCCTACATGCTGAAAAATGAAGAAAAAGAATTTTGCAATGCTATTATGAAACGCAGCAGGTTTCCCTTTGCTCACATTGACCTGATGCTTACTGAAAATGGCAATAAATACCTCTCGGAAATAACTTTAAATGGCGGCATCAAAGGGGCAAGTATAAGCAGAGAAGAGCTTGACAAGAAAAAACAAGATATTCTTGAAAGACTGGCAAAAGGTCTTAACCTGAATTGAAAAAGGAAGATTTTATGAAAATCCTGGTAATTGGCGGCGGTGGCAGGGAGCATACTCTTGTATGGAAAATTGCTCAAAGTCCCAGAGTAAAAAAGATATATTGTGCACCAGGTAATGCAGGGATTGCTGGTCTGGCAACATGTTTGCCGATCAGCTCCGGAGATATCAATAAATTAATTGAATTTGCCCAAAAAGAGAAAATAGATCTGACCATTGTAGGACCTGAAGATCCTCTATGTAAAGGCATTGTTGATATTTTCGAAAAACAGGGTTTGAAAATATTCGGTGCAAATCAAAAGGCCGTGGAGATAGAAGCCAGCAAATCCTTTGCAAAATATTTGTTGAATAAATACGGAATTAATACTGCTGCCGGCGAGACATTTACCAGTTATAAAAAAGCGGAAAACTATATACGCAAAACAGGCGCTCCCGTTGTTGTAAAAGCAGATGGGCTTGCAGCAGGCAAAGGAGTTATTGTATGCGAAACCGTTTCAAAAGCAATTGATGCTCTTAACCTTATAATGAAAAAATGCGCTTTCGGTGACGCAGGGAATAAAGTAGTCATTGAGGAATGCCTTACCGGTGAAGAAGCTTCTTTCCTTGCCTTTACAGACGGCAAAAATCTACTTCCACTTCCCTCTTCACAGGATCACAAAGCAATATACGACAACGATGAGGGGCCAAACACAGGAGGAATGGGCGCATATTCTCCCGCTCCAATAATAGACCGGTATATGCATAAAAAAATTATGAAAGAAATTATGATACCGACTATCCAGGCAATGGCAAATGAAGGCCGGCCGTATAAGGGTGTATTGTATGCCGGTCTTATGATAAATAATGGCAGGGTCAAGGTACTTGAATTCAATGCACGTTTTGGAGATCCTGAGACCCAACCTCTTTTAATGCGGATGAAAAACGATATAGTTCCGATAATGGAGGCAACGATTGAAGGAACGCTGGATAAATGTAAACTTGAAATTGACGACAGGGCAGCGGTTTGTGTGGTTATGGCATCCAAAGGATATCCTGGTTCATACAACAAAGGCATGCCTGTTTCAGGGCTTAAAGACGTAAAAAAAATGAAAGACGTTGTTGTTTTTCACGCAGGCACTGATAAAAAAAAGGAAACAATAGTTACAAATGGGGGTCGTGTTTTGGGAGTTACCGCTTTAGGAGATTCTGTCAAAAAAGCCATATCAAGGGCATATTTATCTGTTTCTAAGATAACATGGGACGAAGTATATTATCGCAAAGATATTGGACAGAAGGCATTAAGGATAGAACTATCCCCGGATAGTGTGTTACAACCAAAAAATGTTGATAGATCCGTTTAACCCACAGTCAGAGTTAATTCTGAAAGCAGCAAATTCAATAAAAAAAGGCGGTATAGTTTTATTCCCGACGAGATCTCTTTACGGACTTGGAGCAGATCCATTTAATCCTGAGGCTGTTGACAGGCTTTTCAAAATAAAAAAAAGACCTTACAACAAACCGATCTCGGTGTTGGTAAAAGATGCAAATGATCTGAATATACTTGTAAAGCATGTCCCATCCACCGCAAAATGTATTATTGATAACTTCTGGCCTGGACAAATCACAATTGTATTTGAAGCTAAAAGTACCATCTCTGTCAGCATTACTGCAGGTACAGGCAAAATTGGCATACGCTTGCCCGAACATCCCGTAGCTTTTTCTCTTGTGAAAGAAGTAAATGGTCCGATAACGGGAACAAGCGCCAATATCTCAGGAAAGGTCGGATGTTCAGCAATCTCTGATCTTGATGTTCAACTTGCCGAAAAAGTAGATATCTTGCTTAATGCAGGACAGCTCATAGGTGGAACAGGTTCAACAATTATTGATGTTACAACGCCGTTCCCCACAATTTTACGGGAAGGTTATGTTTCTGCAAAAAATATTATTGCAGTGCTTAAAAAAAGCAATTTCATTGACAACAATCGCTAATTCCTATATGTAAGCTAAAAAAATATGCCGGAGTGGTGAAACTGGTAGACGCAGAGGACTCAAAATCCTCCGGACGCAAGTCCATCTCGGTTCAATTCCGAGCTCCGGCACCAAATAAAATCAAGGGGTTAGCTAACCGGTGAGCGCCTTTGTTAAATCCGACATAATTTCCTCCTTTGGATTTTGATTTTACATGTCCATCATTATTGATAGAGTCTTATTCTTTCCATAACTCTTTTCAGGTAGTTCCTTGTCTCTTCATACGGAAGTTTTTTGATCAAGACGGCATATACGGCTTCAGGGCTCATCCTGTTTATCACCTTTGCTCCTTTTGAAATATTTCTGCTGCCTGTGAACGCCCTTGCAACATTTCCAGCGCCGGTATTGTACGAAGCAATGGCGCAATACAGCCTGCTTTCCGGGTCTTTAATCTTTTTCAGGTACTTGTAGTTGAGTATATGGAGGTACGCTGTACCCATATTTACATTGTTTTTGTCGTTATAGAGATATGACGGGGAGAGGAGAACCGGTTTTCCGTAAACAAATTCTGCAGCATCCATGCCTGCTGATTGAGGAACGATCTGCATAAGACCGTACGCGGGGACACTTGATTTTGCCATTGGATTGAATGCGCTTTCCGTATGCATTACAGCCATAACAAGGGCATTGTCGATGTTACGTTTTTTTGCATAATCATTGACGAGCAGCCTGTAAGTTTCTGCCTTGTTTTCCACGGCTCTTTTTGAAAACGGGATTGTTATTGATACTATTCTGCTGCCGGAGATCTTTGCCGATCTTGTTTCTTTTTTCGCTTTTTTCATCAACTCAGAAGCCATGTTGCTTAACACTTTTTTTGATGGTTCATCACTTCCTGTAAACAGGGATGATAGAACAGGCTTTTTTTCGACCTTGCCGGTTTTAAGATGCTTTATATTTTGTTTTATACCGTCTTCAATATTAACAGCAAGCCTGTCTCTATTAAAGGCCGTCTCTTTATTTTCAGACAGAATATCCCTGAGGATTTCCGCCACTTTCTTTTCTGTTTTTTTATCACGGGCTGTTATTATTTCTATCTTGATCTGATTTTTCTCGAAATCGACTACCTTCTTTATTTTGTAATCAGCCGAATACTCAACCCATCTCTTTTTGTCACTCATCTCGGCGCTATCCCAATGCTTTAGTATCTCTTCCCTGTATTTTTTATACTCATTTTCAACTATCTTCTTATACTCTTCAAATTCCTTTTTCAGCTCATCAAGATAGCTTTTAAATTCCCGCTTCTCTTTTGATATAAATCCTTTTTCCGCTACCTGCTCCTTCTTTAAAAAATCATCGAAAGAATCAGCCGGCGATATTCCGCAGGAGACAACTATTATTACTATG
Source organism: Desulfobacteraceae bacterium (assembly GCA_030638305.1). The sequence continues at coordinate 9,908 of DAOWEW010000102.1, read as the reverse complement.
GCTGTAAATATGGAATTTATAATCTTCATAACTGCTCCTTATGGTTCGCTCAAATTTGTTTGATCTCAGATCACAAAAAGGGTCCACTATACTTTCTAAAACATACTCTTTCAAACCCTAGAGCCACCACCACGAATTTCTGTAATCTTAGATTCCCATATTTTTGTTCAAGTTTTTTTCCATATTCTTTTACCTGTTTTTCACCATCTTTTATCTGCTTTGCAATTTCAGGAATCCGACAAAGCTTATCCTCGGTCAGTTCCGCTGCCTGGTCAGCGCTCATTCCAGCATCTTTGAGCTTTACAAACTTGAACTCAATCAAAACATCAGATATTTTGCCATATCTTTTATCTGGCCTGATGATCATGGTCAGATCGGCATAGCGGCGGTCAATTTCAGTTTCAGAATCCATAATATAGATAATATCATTATAAAGCAGGGTCAGAAAAGCGGTCTTTAATGTCAGTTCATTTGCCCATCTGTAATCCCTGTTATGAAAAACTTTGAAATATCTCTTCTCCATGAATCTGCACAGAGGACCCATCTCTCCTTTTTGATAAACCAGTTTTGCAGCTTCCATGCCATCATCTCTGTCACATGGTTCCGGCAGAAGCATCTTCTGAATCCGCTCCACATAAAGGCTTTTCATAACCAGGTTGGGAACTTTTAAGATTACCTGCAGATCTTCTGTGTCACCTGCAATGGTCAATACTCCAAAATAATAGAGAAAAGAGAGCAAAAACGTATTGTCCATAGATTTATCTGTCAGCATCTCCCTGATACCAAAGCGCTTACTGATTCTGGATGCAACAACCTGCTGTTTGTTTTCCATCAGGCTCATTAAAAGATCTCTTCCCCTGGGAATCTGAGCAATATACTCAAGTTTTGATTCATCCACTGCAAGATTGTCATCCAGCATCTCCCTCGGATAGCTGCATTTTTTTTCAAATTGTTTAAAAAAATATAAAGACAGAGTCGGATTATAAACATGCTCATCTGTTGCATGGGCAAAAGTATAGCCGTTGTAATAGGTCTGCATTAAACCCAGGGCTTCTTGAATCTTTTCTTTTTCAAGACCGCATTTATCAACAATTTTTCTGATCACATCCTCAATTTCATTCTGCTTAAACCCGCACAGATCATTAAACTCAGGCTCAAAATAGATATTCTCAGCAATATTATAACCGCTTGTAATATCGCTCATAACAACAGGTGAAACCCCTGTTATAAACACTTTGTCAAACATGGAACCTGAAGTTGAGGATTTTACAGCCTTAAAAAAAGTTCTTAAAGGGCCTTCGTCATGCACAAGAGATTCATATCTTTTTCCTGTGGTCTGCACCCCCATCATCACTGTATTGGCAAAATTATCATATTCATCAATTAGCAGATAAACCGGGTAGGGGGTCATGCGAACTGAACTTACAAGTGAATTTAATGAATATAATGCATTATCATAATTTATTTTTATTTCAGGCAGATCATAACCTTTATATTGATAAAAACTGTAAAACCCTTCTATGCTGGCATTAATATGATCGAACAGAGCCTTTTTTACCTCTTCAGCGATTCCGGTTGGATCAACACAGGAAAAATCAAATTTCAGAATAAAATATGAGTTGCGCAAATTCGTAGGATTTTTCCCGATTTTTAAATTACCAAAAATTGCCTCGAACTCATCCTTTTTTGCCACATCATAATAATTTTCCAGCATTGAAAGAACAAGGCTCTTGCCAAAACGTCTAGGGCGAATGAATAATTGAAAATCTGATTTTTCAAGCAGAGGTATTTTATCTGTTCTGTCACAATAAAAATAGCCCTGAGTATTAACCTTTTTAAAGTCAGATATACCATACGGAAATTTCATTATTACCCACTCCCATGTCCTTATTTTTTCCAAAATGCTTCCTTCTTTTTCCCACATAAAGAAGTTCCCAGGGTCGTCCACTATCCTTTCCTTTGTCGGCGTATTGGAAATATTGAGCCTGAAAATTATAGTGATATATGGCACAAATAACAAGATATTTTTCTTGACAGGTTTTTTGGGCTACCAACGTAAGGCGGGAGAGCCCGTAAATTCAACCAGTTAGCAATTTTTCGGGTAAGTTCTTAATACCCCCCATGCCCTATTGGGCACAGCAAAGAATGAAACACTTGCTAACTGAAAAATTTGAAGTTATAGTCTGCCCCAACGTATCTTTTTTAATTTTTTATACTCATTTAAAATTATTAGAAAGACTGAGAAAAATATGAGTTTTGAAAATTTGGATTTAATTGACGAGTTGTTAAAAGCGGTTCATGAACTCGGTTTTGTTGAACCCACCCCAATACAAACCGATGCAATTCCTGAAATTATTGGAGGAGACAGGGATCTTGTAGGGCTTGCCCAGACCGGAACAGGTAAAACAGCAGCTTTTGGTTTACCTATGATCCAGTTAATTGATTTTGATCTGACACATACTCAAGGGTTGGTGATTTGCCCCACCAGGGAACTGTGTTTGCAGATTTCGGATGATATTAAAAAATTATGCAAGTATGTAAAAGGTGCCAAGGTTGTTGCCGTTTATGGTGGTGCAAGTATTGAAAATCAGAGAAATAAGATAAAAAAAGGTGCTCAGATTATTGTGGCAACACCGGGGAGGTTGCTTGATCTTATTAATAGAAAAATAGCAAAGCTTTCTAAGGTTGCATATCTGGTTCTTGATGAAGCGGATGAAATGCTCAATATGGGTTTTCAGGAAGATATAGATGCCATTCTTGGAAATACGCCATCTCATAAAAAAACCTGGCTGTTTTCCGCAACAATGCCCAATGAAGTTGCAAGAATTGCAAAAAAATATATGAAAAATCCGGTTGAGATAACCGTAGGGAAAAAAAATAGCAGCGCGGAAAATATCTTGCATGTGAATTATATCGTTAACGAAAAAGACAGGTATCAGGCTTTAAAACGGATTATTGATTATTATCCGGATATTTATGGCCTTGTGTTTTGTCGTACGCGAAAAGATACACAGGAAATAGCAGAAAAACTGATCAAAGACAGCTATAATGCTGATGCCCTTCATGGTGACCTTTCTCAGGCGCAGCGAGATAAAGTCATGCGCAGCTTTAAAACCAAATCCATTCAAATTCTTATTGCAACGGATGTTGCTGCCCGCGGGATAGATGTTGCCGATATCACCCATGTCATTAATTATAAGCTCCCGGATGAGGCGGGAAACTATACTCACAGGAGTGGCAGAACGGCAAGAGCCGGTAAAGCAGGAACATCCATAGTCATAATTAATTCACGGGAAAAAAGAAAACTGCAGTTTATAGAAAAAAAAGCAAAAGTTAAATTTAATTATGAAAAAGTCCCTGAAGGATATGCAATTTGTGAAAAACAGCTCTATTCCATGATTAATAAAATAGTAAAAGTTAAAGTGAATCAGAAAGAAATCGGGCGTTTTCTGCCACTGGTTTATAATACATTAAACGGTCTTACAAAAGAAGAGCTTATTTGCAAGTTTGTTTCAATTGAATTTAACCGCTTTCTTAATTATTATAAAGCTTCCAAAGATATAAATGTATCCTTGAAAAAAAAGGAAGACACTCATAGTCATGTAAAAAAAGATCGACAACAAAAAAAGATAGCGCCTGGAAAATCGAAACGGTTTTTCTTAAATGCAGGTTCTATGGACAATTTAAAAAAAGGCGCTGTGATAAAAACTTTATGCAGCAGAGCTGGAATTAGCTCTGAAAAGATTGGTCCAATAGAAATCATGCGGGAATTTTCTTTTTTTGAAGTTGAAACAAGTGTTGCGGCTAAGGTGTTAAAATCAATGAAAGATGCGAAAATTGATGGTCAAAATGTTCGGGTTCAATATGCCGAAAACAAGAAACCGCAAAAAAAACGATCTAAAAAAAGTTCCTAAGCTCCATTACTCTAAATATTTCGGCCTTCAAAGCCTTTATCTGAAACGGCTTGGCGAGTCTGCCCTTGAATCCATAGTCACTGTAATTGGCCATGACAGGATCTGTGGAGTAGCCGCTGGAAACAATAATCTTTGCCTTGGGAGCAACGGAAAGAAGTCTCTTAATAGCTTCTTGACCGCCTATGCCGCCGGGAATGGTTAAATCCATAATCACAATATCAAACGGATGGCCGCCTTTATCGGCAGATATATATTTTTTAATCGCCTCTTTTCCATCAATCGCCAAATCGACTGTATATCCACATAATTTAAGCATTTCTGCTGATACATTTCTGACCATTTCTTCGTCATCCATTATTAGAATGTGTCCCGATGTGGACGTTGGCTTTTCAGCCGGATCCGGAAGAGTCGTGGCTGCTGGTTTATGGGAAGCCTTCTCAGCCGGGAGAAAGATGGTAAAAGTTGTGCCGATATCAGGTTTGGAAGCAACACTGATGTGTCCGTTATGTCGGGTAATGATACTATGTACTGTTGCCAGGCCCAGGCCGCTGCCGGTTTGTTTGGTGCTGAAATAAGGGTCAAATATTCTTTCTATATGTTTTGCGGAGATGCCAACCCCTTTATCCCGTATGCTGAGCTTGACAAAACTCCCTGATAAATGCAGTGCAGCGCTTTCCTTAAGGTTTTTAATATTTTCCGCTTCGATATACAAACTGCCTCCATCGGGCATGGCTTGTTTGGCATTAATGATCAAATTGGCGGTTACCTCGCTGATTTGTCCTTTATCTGCCTTAACATTCCATAAATCATCGGGCAGATTAAAACGTGCTTTTACATTGCTGCCACTCAAATTAAACCTTATTGAGGTTTGAACAACCTCTTGCAGGTTTACTGCTTCCAATATGGGGTCACCGCCTTTGGCAAAGGTCAGAAGCTGTTTTGTCAGATGGGTTGCTCTCTCCAATGCATGATTAGCGGTTTCAATGTAGGGATAGGCTTCATGGTTTCTGGAAAGCTTTATTTTTGCAAGCTCAATATTCCCAAACAGCCCTGCGAGTATATTGTTGAAGTCATGGGCGATGCCACCCGCCAGTACACCGACGGATTCCAGTTTTTTGGATTTAAGGAGTTCCTCTTCTGTTTTCAGTTGTTCCGTAACATCCCGGAAAACAAGCACCACGCCTCGGATATTGCTCTTTATATCCCAGATTGGAGCGGCACTATCGGCAATATTGTACTCGGTTCCCTCTTTTGAAATAAGGATAGTATGATTTGCAAGTCCGACAATATGGCCTTCTGCCAGTACGGTATTTACAGGATGTTCGACTGCTTCCCGTGTGTTCTCATTAATAATGTTGAATACCTCCGAAAGCATTCTACCTGCGGCATTATCCTGATTCCAGCCGGTCAGTTGTTCCGCGACCTTGTTCATCAGCTCCACTCTGCCTGAAGTATCAGTAGTGATCACCCCGTCACCGATTGAACGCAGGGTTACGAAAAGTTGTTCTTTTTCATCCCGCAGATCTTGCCGGGCATATGTTTTATCTTGCAGCATTTTGTTGGCATACTCTGCCATTTGGTCAAGTTCAACAAATTGAACCATGTCCCGGTTAATTAATTCATCAGAGTGGGCCGCCCTGTTAAAAAATGAGATAAACAGATTGAAATCTTTTTTTAATTTATTGCTCAACCAGTTGAATAGAATAAAAAACAGCACGAATGCTGTGACAACAATTATGATTAAAATAAGAATCTTTGCTTTTGTTTGCGCATCCAATGCCGCCTGCAAGGTTGCAATATTCTGTTCTACATCGTCTGAATATACGCCTGTAGCAACAAACCATTCCCACTCAGGCAATCCTTTCGCATAAGCGATTTTGGGACGTTCTTTTTCTGTATCCGGTTTTCGCCACCAGTATGAGACGTAATCGCCGTCTTCCTTTTTTGAGGCAGCGATAAGTCTCTGTGTTGTCTTGGTTCCTCTGCTATCTTCATATTCCCACATATCTGTGCCAATAAGCTCAGATTGCGCACCATGTGCGATCGACACCCCTTGCCAGTCATCAACAAACATATACCCATTTTTGCCAAAACGGATATTATTAATCTGTCCGATCAATTTTGCTTTTATCTGCTCCTCAATATCATCCACATACAATCCGGTACCTATTGACCAGCCATACGGCTTAAATAGTTTTACAAATGTAATTTTTTTAAAATCTTTTGTGGAATCTGCATCCGGTTTTGACCAATAGCCGGTTACAAATCCCTCTCCTTTTTCTCTCAGCAATTCTAACTCTTTTTTTACAATGTATTCACCTCTGGAATCTTGTAAATTAATTATATTTTGACCCTCAACGGAAGGATGCACCGGATAAAGAATACTCTCGCCTGATAACGAACCAATAAAGTAGTACCCTCTACCGTCATTGAAGCGAATCGGTCTTAATGCATCCACAATCATTTTTTGTATCTCGGCATTACTCTTCAACTCCTTGTTTTGCTTATAAATATTTTGAACGATGCTGTATACTTCATCAACTTTTGATTTAATTTCAGTTTTTGCCAACGCCTCGCTTTGCGCTTTTTCATAGTTAATCATATCAACAACTCGCTCAACTTCACGCTTGATCATCTGTTTCTGCTGTTCAACGTAATCCGTGCGCATTTTATCCACGCGAATGTTGAAATCGTGATAGGTGGTAGCGATATCAATGCAAACAAGAACACCCGCAAATGCTATCAAGAGAACTATTCCCCATAATTGAATGAGTTTGATAAAATTGATTTTTTTTCTCATTATTTTTTCGGCCTCCTTCAAGACAGGTCAAAAATAGCTTACACTTGTATTCTGGCAAGGAAAATATCGTACTGTAATGTGCTGGAGCAGGAAGTGTAGTAAAAGTGTTGCTTTGGCTATTGAGGATACCGGATACAGGAATTCGTACAATATGACAACCTGGATTTTAGTGGGAGAAAAGGAATGAGTGCGGTCTCAGATCCCAAAAGTTGAAGGAATAGCGGGCTATTTCAATATTTTTGTGATCTGAGGCTGGATGTGAGATTAGGCAAAGGCGGCCTGAAGCTGTGATGCATAGTTGAGGAAGTTAATTCGTCCACGTTTCTAAGCTACTTTTACAACACAACCTGACTTTATACAACGAGTACACACTACCATTCTTTTTACTCTTCCCTTATAAAGCATACGTACTTTCTGAAGATTTGGCTTGAAGCGACGTTTCGTTATATTATGTGCGTGGCTTACATTATTGCCCACAAGTGGTTTTTTCCCGCATACTTCACACATTCTTGACATGATTATTTCTCCTGAAATTATATTTTTGTAAAATTTTAAATTAGAATTTGGATATCTATAACAAAATTTATTGAGTGTAAAGTATTTTTTTAACTAAAACATCAAACTTGTTTTGTGGTTCCTCAAGAATTTTAAGGAACGTGGATGAATTAACTTCCGCAAGCAGGCGCATGGATTTGGGTCAAAGGTGACCTGAAGCTGTAAAGGCTTGCTTTTGGTCAGGGAAGATTTGGATGGGCTGTTTGGATGCGACCTTGAGCATTCTGTGAAATAGCCCACCATTCCTGTGATTTTGCTCAATCGGATTGATCCAAATCTGAGCGTCAAATCTGTAAAGTTATTTTTAGCATAGCCCTAACGAGCGGAAATGATGCCTAAAACAAAGGATTTTTTTCAAACTCTAAAATGTTTATTAGTTGGCACCCAATTTGCGTATTTCATTAAACAAACGATTTAAAAACCGCATTCAATATGCGCTGACTAAAGCTTGATAAGGGCAAACCACTCGAAAGGGTGGGACGCAAAGCCACTGGCCTAAGTTTCGGTTACTCGAAATACGGTAGCAGGGATGCCGGGCGAATACAGCATTTCCGATTAGCTGTATCTCCTATGGCAAAACACTCAAACCAAAGGAGGTACTGCTATGTTATTTTTCGGAAGATTTTATCAGTCGTTTAATTTTTGTTTCTCATCTTTTCGTTTATTTTATCTTTTACCTTTATTCATAATTTCTCTCATCACCACCAATGCCTTTTCAGGCGATGTAAGCCTTGAATGGGATCCGAGTATTGAACCATGTGTTGCCGGCTATAAGGTGTACTATGGCACTTCGAGCGGTGGCTATACTTACACTGTTGATGTAGGCAACTACACCACCTGCACCATCTCGGGCCTCGAAGAGGGTAATATCTACTATTTCGCTGCAACCGCCTACGATCTTTTCGGCAACGAATCCGATCACTCTAATGAATCTTTTAAATATATACCAACAACAGATACGGACGAAGACGGAATACCCGACGATGATGAGATAGATATCTACGGTCTTGATCCAAACGATCCTGATACTGACGGTGATGGTATCAGTGATGGAAATGAAGTTGATTTTTGGGGGAATTGCTGGAATGATGACAGTGATTGGGACGGCATTGTGAACCTTCTGGATTGGGATTCAGATGACGATGGCTTTCCGGACGGGTGGGAAAAAGACCACAATTCTGATCCCTCCGACCCCTATTCTACACCCCTGCTTCCACCTATGGAGATCGGTGAAATAACCATAGATCACAACTGGACGACGGTTCATCTGCAATATCCCTTTATTGATCCCATAGTGATTGCCAAATCATTAAGCCTTAATGAGGATGACCCTGCCGTGGTTCGGATTCGCAATGTCGAGCCTGGCGGCTTTGAAATCAGCTTGCAGGAATGGGAATATCTGGATGGTGTACACGCCCAGGAAATGGTAAGCTTTCTGGTAGTGGAACGTGGCAGCTACATCCTGGAAGACTTGACCCGTGTGGAAGCAGGCACTTTTGAGACAGACAAAACAAAAGGCTTCGAAACTGTGAGATTTCATCAACCCTTTGAAACAAAGCCTGTGGTAATGGGTACTGTCATCAGTTTTGACGAATCAGATACTGTAACCGGCAGGATAAGAAGGATCACTACGCGCGGCTTTCACTATCGCTTGCAGGAACAGGAGCAAAATTATCAAGTCCATGCCACGGAAACCATTTCTTATATTGCGTGGGAACCCTCATCCGGCACCTTAGACGGTCTTACTTTTGAGATCAACAGAACTGCGGATGTAGTGCGGCATGCTTTTCATACGATTTCTTTTGATCAGGAGTTCATGAACATCCCAATGTTTTTCGCAGAGATGCAGACAATGGCCGGCAACAATACTGCAAATGTTCGCTGGCAGAATAATGATGTCTTTGGTGTAGATGTGCAGATCGACGAAGAACAGTCTCGTGACAGAGAGATAAATCATTCTACGGAGGTAGTGGGTTATATGCTCTTTGAATACAAGAGCTTATGGTAAGATCTGCATACCCGAGGCCGCATCTTCTTGTTTTTGTAACCTTCGTGTGCTTGTAACACCGAAATAGCGGCTTGAGACCGAATAAATCTGACATTCAGCAACCAAGTTGTGCCCATCCGGAGTTTCCGGATGGGCACAATGGTATTACAAGATAGAATTTTCTACCAGACCAAAACCTCTTTTGGTACATCCTTTAGATCGTACCGGAGGAAGTTGTTAGGTGAAACCGATTTTGTAGCTTCGGCCGGTTCAATCTTTCTCATAAGATCTTCGACCTTTTCACTGATCACATCAATGTATTCAAGGTCTCTTTTTAACACTGTATCAGATTCGCCGCAGTCGCACTGGGTGTCAACGTAATCAAGATAAGCGAAGTAAGCAATGGATAAATTTTCGGCTGCAATAAAAACAAACGAGAAACGTATGGTCTCCCCTGCAGATATTACATCCTCCACGTGTCGGAAATGCATAGTGTCATCCCTTAAGGATAGATCTCCATCATAAAAGTTTGCGAAGGGATCGCTCGACCACCAGGTATGCCCCACATCCTGTTTGACAGAATCACAAAGACCGTATGCCACGGTTGAACTCCGTCCTGCACTGATAACGATGTCCCCTGAGGGCAACACAT
>DAOWEW010000178.1 GCA_030638305.1 Desulfobacteraceae bacterium | reverse complement strand
ATGATAGGAGGGATGGGCACTATGGTTCCACAGAGACGGAATGAAATAGTTTCACTGGGGTTTCGTTCAATAATTGCAGGCACTCTTGCCACCTGTATGACGGGCGCAGTTGTCGGGATTCTTGAAGTATAACCTAAGGTATAAAGTATTTCATTCAATCCTTCTTATCGGTTCTGTCAGCCTTTCTATAATTGATCTATGTTCAGAATATTGTGAAACCAGCTCTTTCCTGTTCCCTATTTCAAAATCGCGGAAGTCAAAACCAGGCGCAACAGTACATCCCACCAGTGAATAGCCGTCAGAATTATTAACAGTAGCCCCGAACCAGCATCCAGCTTTGATTGTCGCCTAAAAGACCTGCCGGTTTTCGATTTCCGGTCCAAGAATTATCTTATCATATTGTTTTTGCTGATTAATAACATGAATTGTTAATGGGTTGCCTGTGTAGAAATGCCACAGCTCGTCAGATTTCAGACGATGAAGCAATGATACCTGGTCCCACTTAAGCAGAAAATAAATCGCTGTGGAAATTAAACGAGGGCTTGTAAATCGGTTAGGCAGAGCATTTTGTTCCAGCAACTCGTCCGAACTATACGTTCGTCTATAGAAGCCGCCTTCTTGATGTTTAATCAGGCTGAGTTTACTTATCCAGTAATCAGCATTTTTCATCAGAACTGCCTTTCAGTTTTATACTGAGACCTTTGAAGAAATTTTTTGAACGAAATCATGAAAAAGAATATTCCACAACTCAAAATTTATGTAAAGTTCTAAATATCACGCCAGACTCCGAGAGAGTTTTTAAAGCTACAGACTTTTAGATAATTCATTATTGATATTATTTTTTGTCTTAATATGGTATGCTTAATTTTGGTTTCACTCAATTCTCAATTCTACGGATGAGGAACGTGGACGAAATAGACTTCCCCAACTATGCATCACAGCTTCAGCTCGCCTTTGCCCAAATCTGTGCGCCTGCTTGGGGAAGTTATTTCGTCCACGTTCCTAAAGGAGGTTCGGATGAGGTATATCACAAAATATTTGCTGTGTTTTTTTGTTATTGTTAATTTTGTTGGTTGTTTACCCTTCTCAACAGGACATGTAAAGAACGCCGAAGAAAAATCCGGGGATATACCAGTCGACAAAATATATTATACCGGCGTAAACATCTGGTATGAAAAGCCCAATAAAATTCCATCAACAAATTATCATAAGGGCACTAAACTGCCGATTGGAACAAAAGTCAAAATAGTTGGCTTTGGTAACAGAAAAATACAGTTTATACCAGTAGATACATCACAGACTTTTACCATTGTTCAGCACAAAAAACATACAAGGATCACACTTAAGGAATTATTTGACCGTTATTTCTCAAAGAAAAGCGCGTTGGCGGCAGGCGGTTGTTTTCATGACTTTACAGAAAATGAACAAGAAAATATCAAAAATGGCAGTATTGCTCTGTGTATGAGTAAAGTTGCCGTCATAATGGCATATGGATATCCCCCAAGTCACAAAACATCTCTTCTGTCAAACAATGTCTGGTATTACTGGCGTTCACGTTTCCAACAGGTAATAGTACATTTCAAAGATAACAAGCTCTATAAAATTGAACGAATAGATCCAGTACTTCCCTGGATGAAACAAAAGGAAGTTGAATCCGTTAGCGGAGAATAATAATATATCGGTTTTGAAAAAAGGAACGTGGACGAAATAATAAAATTGGAAGGATCCCTTAGATGGGAACAAAAAATTTAAAAAAGATTGAGAATATACTGGCCCAGGAAATTGCAATAATCATATCTGTTGATCCGTCTAGAGTTATTCTGGATATGCCACTTCATGAACTGGGAGTTGATTCCTTGAGTTTTGTAGAACTCCTTGTGTTTATAGAAAAAACATTTAACATAAAGTTGATGGAATCAGGATTAACCGGGGAAGATTTCAGGACGATTCGTTCCCTGGCATCATCTATTCAGGGTTCAGGGTTAGTGAAGATTAACTGAAAGAAAGGCAGCCATGAACTGTGAACGATTCTCCTTAAAGGATGGGTACGATTAATTTTACCAGAAAAAAATGTTACTTGACAGGAATAGACTGGATTATTCATACGCTTGATTATATTACCAAAAAGGCGACCGGCACCGGGAATACATCCCAGATTATTCTCGAATTGGACGGTTCTCCATTGGAAGATAAATTCAGGAATTGCCTTGGAAGTTTAATAAAAAAGCACCCTGTATTGCACGGAAGGCCGTCCAGGGATTACAATCTTGCTCCATACTGGAAGATGTCCTTTGTGAAGCAACGCCAACCATTACCACTTAAAATTTCTTGCTTTGATAATACTTCCAGTAAAGCCGATCTCTTTTCTATTTTAGAACAAACAGCCAACTTAAAGTTTATCAGCGACCGGGAACATTTATTTTTTCATCTTATATATGCCCAAAATAAAACTTACGTGGCCATGACTTTTGATCATCGTTTGTTTGACGGTCGAGGCGCTGAAGCATTTCTTGAAATGCTTCAGAATGAGTGGAAAAACAAGGATAACTCATTTTGCGACAAACACATTATTATTCCTGAGGAATCCGCACATCTTTGTAATTGGCGAAGAAAATTCATTGCAGGTCAACAGGCAAATCGTGCATTTTTAAAAATGGGTGAAAATGCTCCCCCGCGTGTTCTTCCTCTACCGGCATTGCTTAATAATCGCAGGTTCAGGTTTAAAGTTATTCCATTCGACAAACATCAGACTGATTTAATAGTCGAAAATGCTTATAAAGAGGCCGGTTATTTAATGCTCATGCCATATGTTCTTGCAAGTTCAGCATGGGTTCTGCATAAACTCTTTATTAAAAGGAACATCAGATCAGGAGATTATGTTGTACCTGTTTCCATTGATATGCGCCCGACAGATAAGGTTCAACAAGAAGTATTTTTTAACCATGTTTCTTTTTTATTTTTTATAATTCGCCCCGATGAAGCCGAGCATTTCCCTGTTCTCATAAAATCAATCAAACAACAGCTTTATGACCAGGTCAAATCAGGACTGCCCCGCAATTTTCAAGAAGCAAGCTTGTTGATGCGAATTTTACCTTTACCGATTCTAAGTAATATTATGCGTTTGTATTTAAAAGGCCAGATTGCTTCATTTTCATTCTCAAACGTTGGTGAAAGTGCTTATAAATCTTCAAGCTTCATGGATAACAAGATATTGAATATTTTTCACATGCCGCGGGTTCCTGTCCCGCCAGGTCTGGGTATATTTTTTCACCAGTTTCATAATAAATTGAATGTCGTTCTTTCCTTTTTAGAAGGCATATTAAGTGATAAAGAGGCAAATGAGCTTATACATGCGTTGCAATCCAGGCTTGGAGTGAAATGAAGTATAAAATAATAGAGTGCGAAGTTCTCGTTATTGGTGGCGGTGTTGCCGGAATAGCTGCTTCTATCAAAGCGGCACGCGAAGGTGCAAGTACAGTTCTGATAGAAAAAAACAGTTTCCCTGGAGGAACAGGAATAACAGGCTTGCATCGTTTTATATGCGGATTATATGCCAATACAAAAGATATGCCTGATAAAATTCTCAATAAAGGAATTGCATCGGAAATATGCCTCATGCTGCAAGAGCTTGCCCCCGGAAAAACCCCGTTGCGCATGGGAAAGGTATATGTTCTGCCTTTTGCTGCAAGCAACCTCATGTCGGTTCTCCGTTCATTGAGCGAAAAGGAAAACCAACTGAATATTTACTACAATGCCGGAGCTGTCTCAGCTAAAACGGAAAATAATACTATTGTATCTGTAACCATCCAAAAATTGAATAAAAAATTTAATATTATTCCGCACATAGTTATAGACTGTAGTGGTGACGGAGTTATTATTAAACTGAGTGGTGCACGACATGAAACAACTCCTCCTGACCAGTGCCAGCTCTCCGGTTATACATTCAGGGTAAAAGGATTGAAGCATATTGATGATATTCTATCCGTGAAAGTGCCATATTATCTAACCAGGGCTGTAGAACAAAAAAAAATGCCTTTTTACCTTAAATACACAACATTTACAGCCGGAGATACTGAAGATGAAGGATACTGCAAGCTCAATATGCCTTTTGCAGGAATAAATGAAAGGGAAAAGCAGGCCAAAAAGGATGCCCTGTCAGTACACACTTATTTATCCAAAGTTTTACCTGTATTCAATGAGTCTTACATGGTAGAAATGTCACCTGAAGTTGTTGATCGTGAGGGACCCCGTCTCTACGGAAAATACACCCTGACTGCAGATGATATTATTAATGCACGAAAATTTCCTGACGGGATAGTTAAGAGCGCTTGGCCTATTGAGCTTTGGGACCAGCAAAAAGGGGTTGGATATCAATATCTCAAGCCTGGTGAAAATTATGAAATACCTCTGCGATGTTTAATCTCAAAAGATATTTCAAACCTTTACTGTGCGGGTCGATGTATCTCGGTTACCCATGAAGCATTGGGCTCAACAAGAGTCATGGGAACATGTATTTCTTTAGGCGAAAGAGCCGGTTATGAAGCCGCACATTGCTGATATAAAACAAAGGATTTGGCAGAAAATACTTTGAAATCGCCCCAAATTTTATAATGAATATCGTTACCACAATAAAAAATGAAACAGATGGTTGTCCGGAGAAGGCAGCCGTTATTGATGGAAACAAAAAGTTTTCATACAGCAAACTTTTTGATGCTGTAAATTTTGCTTCAGCCGAATTAAAAAGTCTTGGCATCAGACCCGCCCATCGGGTAGCATTTTTGTGCGGTGACAGTATTGATTATATTGTCGTCAGCCTGGCAGTACTTGCTTTACAGGCTGTTATTGTGCCTGTATCTGCCTCTCTTTCTCTGGACGAATTAGAACCGGTTCTTGAAAAAATTGATATTAATTTTCTGATCTTTGATAAATCAGTGCATTCCCGTAGCGATTCTTACCGTATTTTTACCGGCAGTTTTTTTGAAAAAGATTTTTTTTTATGTAAAAGAAAAGCAAAGGAATCATTTCCGGCAGATTATTATAAACTGAATCCAGCCTTCATAAGATTTTCATCCGGTACAACAGGCACAAGCAAGGGAATACTTCTCTCGCACGAATCTATCGTAGAAAGAACCGATGCCGCTGATAAGGCACTTAAAATTACAAAAAACGATGTAGTAATATGGGTTCTTTCCATGAGTTTTCATTTTGTTGTAACAATCCTGCTCTTTCTCCGCCGCGGTGCAACAATCGTTCTTTGCGGAAGGTTGTTCCCTGAGTCACTGATGGAAGGCCTTGCCAGGCAAAGAGGAACGTTTATATATGCCTCTCCATTTCACTACAATATACTTGCTAAATCCGAAATGTTTAAACCTGAACTGTTTACAAATATACGACTGGCCGTATCAACGGCAATGAAATTGCCTGATTGTGTGGCTCGTGACTTTTATAGTAAATCCGGATTAAAGCTGTCCGAAGCTTACGGTATAATTGAAGTAGGGTTGCCATTTATTAATTGTTCCAACAATCCTGAGAAAAAGGGCTCTGCTGGAAGAATTCTTCCTGATTATGAAGTAAAAATCGTGAATTCGGATAAAGACGGAGTTGGTAAAGTTTATATAAAAGGCAAAGGAATGTTCGACGCCTATTTTTCACCCTGGCAGAGAAGGCACAAACTAATAAAGGAAGGATGGTTTAATACAGGTGATCTGGGAAGACTTGATAATGAAGGATTTCTTTATATTGCCGGCAGAGATAAAAACATAATAAATTTCACTGGAATGAAAATTTTCCCTTATGAAGTCGAATCAATTCTTAATCAGCATCCTGACATCAGGGAATCTTTAGTTTACGGAACGTTACATCCTCAGTACGGTGAACTTCCCTGTGCAAAAATTGTTCTTAAAAATGATATTAAGACTGATTTTGATATAACTGAAATTCGCAGGTTCTGCTACAAACATTTATCGCAGTACAAGGTGCCAAAAGAATTCCACTTTGTATCAAGTCTGGATAAAACTGCAAGTGGCAAGCTCAAGCGCTGGTAGTAAAAACGATCACCCGCTACGCCCATATGACGTGGTTTGAGGAAGACCCATCAAAGGGGACTAAAAGCATAGGAACGTCGAATATATTCACAATAACATTCATTAACAAAGGAGGATTTGATTATGAAAAAAGCTGGTATTTTAATCTGTTGTGTAAGTTTGTTGTTTGCTTTTTCTGGCTGTAAAAGTGTGGGCACTCCGATGCCGGACCAGTCTCTTGCCGAATGTACATTCCCTGATGACGGCATAACACCTGCTCCGCTATGGATATGCGATGCGCCTGTGGAGGGGGTTGGCGTTTCCGCTGTTGGTTCCGCTCAACCTACAAAAGCCGGCTACAACTTTCAAAAGGACATGGCAGCCGCTCATGGACGTGAGCAACTGGCCGCACAGATGAAGATAAAAGTCGGAAAGATGATAAAACGGTATGCTGAAACCACGGGTTCCGGAGATTCTGAGACAGTTGACAAGGTGAATGTATCTGTTTCGAAATTGATTACCAGTGAAACCCTGGTCGGCAGCAGAATTTTTCGCTCTCTCGCAAACCCGAACACAAAAGTTCTTTATGTATTAACAGGATTTGATGCGGCGGCTATGCAGAACAATGTTCAGGATGCTGTTAAAACGAGTATGCGTAATAACCAGGCCTTATGGCAGAAGTTTCAGGCTCAAAAGGCTCAGGATGAGCTTGCGGCAGAGATATCCAAAATGGAAACAGAATAGAATCCGGCTGGAAAACGTCAATGACCCCAAGGGCTTCTTTTTCATTTTATGCCTAATAAATTCGGTATGATGGGATATAGGTGAATTTTTTTGAAAATAGCATTTATCCATTATCACCTGAAGAAAGGCGGAGTTACCACTGTTTTAAAACATCAGGTGGAAGCTCTCAAACAAGAATGTGAAGTTCTTGTACTATCAGGAGAACTTCCTGATATGTCCTTTCCTGCTGATGTAGTGCATATTCCCGGCCTTGGTTATGACAGCCAGTCACAAAAAGAATACAAGCCCGAAAAAGTCGCTGACGATATAATTAAAGCTGTTTTTTCAAAATGGAATAATGGATGTGATGTTCTCCATGTTCACAATCCAACACTTGCCAAAAATACAAATCTGTTAAAAATTCTCAAAGCTCTTCAAAAAAGGGGGATAAAGCTTTTTTTACAAATCCACGATTTTGCTGAAGACGGGCGGCCTTTATCTTATTTTTCTGAAGAATATGTTTCAGATTGTCATTACGGAGTAATCAACTCGCGGGATTACAATATACTGCTTAAAGCAGGCCTGAAAAAACAGGGCCTTCATAAAATATTCAATACAATCGAACCCATTAATTTCGATAAAAAAAAATCGTGTACCAAAAACTACGTTCTATATCCCATACGCGCTATAAGAAGAAAAAATATCGGTGAAGCAATACTGCTGTCACTTTTCTTTTGCAACAATGAAACCCTGGTTATAACTCTTCCTCCGAACAGTATTTCTGATATTATCAGCTACGTTGGATGGAAAAATTTTGTTAGAGAAAACAATCTTAATGTAGAATTTGAAGCTGACTTAAAAAATGATTTTTCAGAGCTTGTACTTTCAGCAAAGTTTATTATTACTACAAGCATAACTGAAGGCTTTGGTTTTTCTTTTCTGGAACCATGGACAGCAAAAAAAATGCTCCTCGGAAGAAAACTCCCTGACATATGCCATGATTTTGAAAAAAACGGGATCAGACTTGATCATCTTTATAATAGAGTTCCTGTTCCACTTGAATGGATAGGTAAAAATAAATTTTATGAGGTTTGGAAGGCATGTATTTTAAGAAACTGCTCTCTATTCAACTTCAAAATTAATGAAGAAAAAATACAAAAGTCTTTTACAAAAATAACCGAAAATAACAATATTGATTTTGGATTGCTTTATGAACCATTTCAGAAACAGATAATTTCTCATGTATTATCAAGTAAAAACAAGGCAAAGAAACTAATCAGGCTTAATCCATATCTTTCCCGTCTTGCAAATGGTTTGTTAAACAATAACGAGTTAATACAAAACAACATGAATGCTGTTCT
>DAOWEW010000215.1 GCA_030638305.1 Desulfobacteraceae bacterium | reverse complement strand
CTTCCTGAATCATGGCTGGTATGCGGGGAGAGAGAGCAGGAGTTCTGGCGTTGCCTGTTTTAAACCCCTCCATGGTACGTGTGAGATCAGATACCAAATGAGCCTCATTAATCTCGAAGTGCCTGAGTATCTTCTGCATATAAGTATATGCAATCTCAAAAAGTTTGATGAGGAAGTGTTCTATGTCCACTTCATAATGAGTTTGAGACAGGCAAAGGCCGGCAGCCGCTTCCAGAGCGCTTCGGCAGGTAGTGTTTAATTTTCCTATCAACGATTTTAGATTTGATGCTAACATGATATTGGCTCCTTATCTTGAAATGTTACATAAGGATCCTCCCCCTGAATTACACCGGGAGTCTTGATCCATGTTGACCAGCCGAGCTGCGGACAGGCTGGAGTTTCCATACCTAATGCACACGGGGGAACTTCCTCACGTTTTAGAAACAGGCGAATCTCGAATTCATACTCTATTCCAACCATGTATTTGACGAGGGAAAAGATGGAACAGAGCCTGTCGCCTGTGGGCATAAAACAAATAAAATCATCATAATTCATCGGCCCAAGGTTAATGCGAAATTTTGTCTGGCTTTCCCGGGCCCAGCTTCCGCAGATAGCGTCGATTCCTATTTGTCCATTAGTTACGCCGAGTTGAGTCTGATCTTCCGGATCTAAAGGAAGCATTTGTTCGATAAATTGTTCGATCTCGACATTAGCGCCTGAAAAATATTCCACCGCTGTCTCGACAGCAACCGCAGATGGAACCGGCCTTGATAATAAACCGCTGCAGAATATCAGAGATTCCCCTGATAACCCGATCCTTTTGGTGAGCCCGGCTGTCCCTAAACCGATTAAACTTAGTAAATGTCCGGAAAGTCGGTCTCTCGCTCCAGGAAGATAATTTACAGGAAATCTGTATTTTTTCCAGGCCAGGTAAAAAAGAGAGATAAGGCGGTGGTGAAAAACATCATAAAACGCTGTAAGGCTGAAATCTTTCTTACGGTTCCTTTCCATCGCCAGTTCATTATACCAGTGTGGCAAAACACCGGATGGACCGATCAATCCCATGAATGCAACTTCCATATTAACCGGTCTTTTTTTGTCGTTATATGTTAAGTTTGAAATATCGCTGGGGGGAAATGAAAAACCGGGTTTCACTGAAAATCGCACTACTTCTTCATGCGGCGAGAGTGTCTGGCCTAACGGCTTTTTGTCGGGGAGAAGAGATTCCAGTAAATCTACGGCTTTAAAAAATGAGAAACCGTAAAATTCCTTTAAAAGACGCTCTGTTACAGGAGTATTCGATTGCCGTTTCTTGGAGGCCATTTTTTCAACACCTCTTTTTTCTGTATAGTTCTTGCAATCAATTGAGAAAAGGAATTAATGGAAACATATTGTCCTAAAAACCGTTCCAATACAGATGCAAACAGATACAGGCCTGTTCCCACAAACTTATCCTCGTCAAATGTTATGGTAACCTGCACCCCGCGGCAAAATGACTGGCCTGTTCTTTTTGTGACAGGTTGAGACTGAATAGATACTATGCCGTTTATCTGCTGTCTTGTAGCCGGTGAGTTTTCAAAATCATAAAGCTTGAGAATTTCTTTGAGAGCATCTTCTCCTCCCTGCACAAGAGAAATATAATTGAGAGACAGATGGGATATCAAACGCCATTGCAGATTCCCGTCCATAAATGGCCTGCGGCTTGGAGTAGGTTTTATCAGACTGTTTATACGTGCAACAGGAGCTGTTATTTCCATATCAAAATCGCCCCTATCCTCCCCAAAGGGAAGACGGGCAGGCAAGTCTCGATTAGAGCATGTAGTATGGATAG
Source organism: Desulfobacteraceae bacterium (assembly GCA_030638305.1). The sequence continues at coordinate 12,728 of DAOWEW010000215.1, read as the reverse complement.
TTAATATTTCTACATCAGGATCAATTGCTTTGAAGTTCGAGTCTGCAAAGGAAAGAAAAACTTCTGTTCCACTATCCCCTTTCTTACCCGAAGGACGGCGTTGAATATACCAAAAAGCCATTCGGTCATTGCTGTCGTCTTCGTCAAGATGGTGTTTTATAGAGTAAAAGGGTTTGAAATCAAATGCTTTTCCCTGAAAAGAATCCGCAGAAGCAGTAACCTTGTCAATACTGAACACTTCTGTTGCTTCCTGGCTTCTGATATTTGGAATAATATGATATTCGGTCTTTTGTTGTTCAAGCCGCACAGGTTCGGCAATACGTTTAAACAAATTGACTACAGGCACAGTGTTGATGCAAAAAGTATCTTTATTCATCACAAGATTCGATTTAGCAGTCCTGTTCAGGTATAGCCAGACATTAAGAGTATCATTGAAATCCGGATGTTTAATTTTATCCAGGCCGTCAAGATCAAAGAAAAGAAATTTTTCAGGGAAACAAAAGTATTCAAAAAGAAGAAGAAAGCCTGGAAAAGATCTTTTGGAATAGGGGATCAGATGCTCATCAGAATTAAATCCAACAGGCTTTATGTCATTTTTAGTTAATGATATCTTTTCTACCATCCTTTGATTTTCGCTATTGATTAACTCACATTCAACATAACACACATTGTTGAATAAAAGTTCATACAGATGAAAGACATGCTGGGTCGGGCCATTCAGGAAAAAACGCAGGTTCTTCCAGCCAATATCGGAAAAACTCAAATTATTAAAAGTCTTTAATTGAATTAAAATAGCTTGCCGGGCGTCTTTCACCAGCCTCTTCGGGGCACAAAGCGTAGCTGATACAACTTCGACAGGCCAGAGTCTGACAGAATAAGATGTGGCAAACCTGCATTGAATACCGTTGACTGATTTGGAATAAAGCATGGTATCTTCAGGTATCAGGTGGCCGGATTCGGGAACATTCTGTTTTACCGGTTCAAATCTGACTATGGACATGGATGGTATCGGATTGATGTAGTGAGGGTAAATTATATTAAGCAATGATTCCGTTATTTCAGGAAAATCATCATCAATCTTTTTATGTATACGTCCGCTAAGAAAGGCAAAAGCTTCAATCAAACGTTCAGTATGCGGGTCTTCACATTTATCATGTTCAAGGAGCAGCCGGCCGGCAATCTTGGGGTATTTCCTGGCAAATTCAGCCCCCATCTCACGAATAAAAGTAAGTTCGCGTTCATAATAATGTAGAAGTTTATCATCCATTGTTTTTCAGCTCATCAGCTCAACAGGCTATCTTGATATAACATACTCGCCCTTGTTGACATCAAAAAAGGTATCAAAAATCACTGGCTCTGATACAGGTTCTACAACCAGCAGGCCTTTAATCCTGAACCTGAGATTACGTTCGTTGTGAGCTGTGGTTTCGAGGTATACAGTTACATTTTTCAACCTCGGTTCAAACCGTGAAATACTTTTTTCAATATCCTGCCGAAGCTGCTGTCTTACAAAAGGGCTTCCAGGATTTTTAGAGGTAAAGTCCTGCAGACCATATACAAAAAGAGAATCATTGATTTGGCTATATTCAACCGGAAGAATCAATATCTGTCGCCTGGTGTTGAGAAGATTTTCCAGATCTCTTATAACCGAGTCCATGATTTGCCCTATACTGACAAGGCAATACTGGACAGGCTCGTGGGAAATACCTGGTTCATGATCAATAAGCCTGTCCAGTATAGATGCCCTAAGACTTTGTTGATATTGCTTCAACTTCTCAAAACCATGTTATACTTTTGTATTTGTTTCAAGGTTCCAACCGGCTGATACATTTCCTCCTCCGCTGCCGTCTGCGCGTTGTTGCTGGGTGTATGTCCACTCAATCTTGCCATAGTTAAACGAGACCTCCTCCAAAGGTAGCGTTTCAGCCCCTCCGGAGGATCCGCCCGGACGGCATGAACTCACGATACAATCGGTCAGCTTGTACTCCATGTACTTTAGCTTCTCGCCCCCTGCCCGGCACAGTTCGAGGACAATTTCCGAAATATGTGTCCCATCAGCACATGCCACCGCCAGCTTTGGAGACGCTTTATCCAGTGTCTTGACAATAGAAAAATCCTGGAAATCAGCCCGTTCAGATGAAGCTCCGCCCCCGCTGCTGGCAGATGCAGAGGCTGTCTGAGATACTCCTGAACTATACGACAGAACTTCTATCCACTCTGCATGAGCGTCATCCGTGCTTTCTCCGGGTATACCATCCACGTTTAAAAATGCATCAAATGCCATGATCTGTTCCCTCCTTCTATTAATTGTTGGTTTTGCTGCAGATTTGCGCCTAAAATTTTTATAAATTTGTTATTAACTCGTCAACCTTACCATTTTTCCTTACAACTCAACAACTCAACAGCTTATCAGCTCACCAGCTCATCTCCTCAACAGCTTATCAGCTAACTTCTACCCCTTTGCAGGAGGAGGCAATTCCGCTACCAACCTTAAGGACACTGTCAGTTCGTCCAGTTGGTAATGAGGTTTAAGAAAGGCAACGGCCCTATAAACACCGGGTTTACCAGGAACATCACTAACATCGACCCTTGCTTCCCTCAAAGGAAATTTAGCCTTGGTTTCCTGCCCCGCATCATCATCCAGAAGAACATAGTTGCTAATCCACCGGTTTAAAAAATCTTCGGCATTCTTGCGGGTCATGAAACTACCAATTTTATCTCTCATGATCGACTTCAGGTAGTGGGCAAATCTTGACACAGCGAGAATATACTGAAGTTGGGAAGAGAGCTTTGCATTGGCATTGGCAAAATCGGTATCATATACTTTAGGTTTATTGGCTGTCTGAGTGCTAAAGAAGGCTGCATAATCGGTATCTTTGCAATGGACCAAAGGTATAAAACCAAGATCGGCCAATTCTTTTTCCCGCCTGTCCGTAATAGCTATTTCCGTAGGACACTTTAACGCTACGTCTCCTTCATCTGTCTTGAATGTGTGAACAGGCAGACCTTCCACAAGACCACCGCCTTCCACCCCCCTGATAGCCGCACACCAGTGGTACTTGGCAAATGCATCTGTCAAACGTGTTCCAAGTGCAAATGCCGCATTACCCCAAAGATACTTGCTGTGGCTTGTACCATCCACATCCTCCTCGTAGCCGAAAGATTCGACAGGAATATTCGCCTGACCGTAAGGAAGACGCATAAGTACATGAGGAAGAGCAAGCGCCACATACCTGGAATCTTCTGAATCACGGAACGACTTCCATTTGGCATATTCCACACTCTGGAAAACCTTTGCCATGTCACGAGGACCGCCAAGCTCAGTAAATCTATCCCAGTTAAACAGTTGAGGAGCTGCAGCAGAAATAAACGGAGCATGAGCCGCTGCCGCTACCTGGGAAATTTTTTCGAGAAGGGATATATCCTGAGGATGGTTGCTGAACTCATAATCACCCAGTAAGGCGCCATAGGATGCGCCGCCGAACATACCAAACTCTTCTTCATATACTTTCTTGAAAAATGACGACTGATCGAATTCGCTGGCCTTTTCCATGTCCTTGAGAAGATCTTTCTTGGAGACATTCATCACCCTGATTTTCAATTTCTCCCCTGTTTCACTTTGATGCACAAGATAATGCAATCCCCTCCAGGAGGCTTCAAGTTTTTGAAACTCGGGAGCATGCATGACTTCATTGAGCTGCATGGAAATCAGTTTGTCAATTTGACTGATCCTGGTATTGATCATGACCTCTGTGTCTTTTGAGACAACCATGGTCCCTTCCATGATCTGACTGACAAACTCACCAATGATATCTCTGGCCCATTCTTTTTGACTTTCATCACGGGCAAGCCGGCCTTCTTCTAATATCTGATCCAGGACACTTTTTTCTTCTTCTTGAACTTCTTCGGCCTGAGCAGACTCTGATTGGACTTGTTTTTCATTTTCAGCCATAGGACTTCTCCTAAATATTATTTATCTTTTTCTTCTATTTTTTTTATCCCGGCTTCATCTCCGATTTTCTGCAAGGAATCAGTACTTGTGATCACATCTTGAAGCAATTCATCCAGCCTGTCATTTCCATCTAATTTATTGAGCAGATCAGACAGTTTTTGTCTTGCCTCCACAAGTTTCCGCACAGGAGTTATTTGATTCGCAACATGTTCCGGATGAAAATCGTCCATAGATTTAAAACGGAGTTCAACCGCCATTTTTGTATCTTCTTCCGTCAGCTTGTTATCCACCTTGAAAGCCAGCCTCGGTTTCATTCCAGCAAGCACATTGTTGAAATTATCCCGATCAATTTCAACAAATTTTCTGTCTTTGAGCTTTGGAAGCGGTTCATCCGGCTTGCCGGATAAATCGCTCAACACCCCAATAACAAACGGAATCTCCTTCATCTCAATAGCATCGCCTATTTCCACATCATAGGTTATTTGTACTCTAGGCGATCTAACTCTGTCAAGTGTGTGTTGTAAACTCTCTTTGGCCATGGTCTATCCTCCTTTCCGTTAAAAACCTAATTTTTATAACTTATCGCTTTTGTGACATCTGTTGTGCACAGCTTTTGCAACAGTGTTTTTGCCCTGCTTATATCATCATTAGAGGGTTCTCCGGATGTCAGGCATTGATACAGGGTATCAATCAGCTCCGCAATCCATACAGGGGATTCCCAACGTTCTAATTTCAATTCTTCGATCAATGCATACAATTTTTCAACAATCGGCCTGGCCAGGTCAGGTCTCTCGGCTTTCAGGCATAACTTGGCCATCAGAAGTCTGCATTGATTTTTTTCTCTCACAGAAGGCGCTCTGCAAGAAGCTCCAAAGAGCTGCTCCAGGGCTTTTTTCATGCCGGCGGTCTTCAATGTCGCAAGTGCGTTTTCCCACATAGCCTTTTCCGAAAAATTCGAATCTAAAAATCCGCTTGCCGGAAATGGCACATCAGCAATCAGCGCTTCTTTTTCGGATGATGGCAATGGTTGAAATACTCCTTCCCCGCTTTTGTTTTCCTTCCGGGGTGGAACTACGACATCTTCTGCTTGTAGCTTAGGTTCTGAATCCGGTTCATTCTCTTTTTTCTCTTTGACTATCTTGTTTATGATTCTTTCACAATCATCAAGTGTCTCTCTGATTTCAGCCAGCCTGGGGGCTTCCAGGCCGAATTTTTCATCCACCATCTTATCAAGTTTCCCGAACTCTTCCTGGCACATAATCAGGCTTTCAGCAATAGATTTGTAAAAGGTTTTTGACGAAAGAGCAACTGCTGAATCAAAATCTTCGGCTGTCAATTTTCCTTCGGCTATCAATTCATTACGAGCCTTCTTTTTATTCTCATCCACATCTCCGTATCGGTTACGGATATCGGCTTCAAAGCCCACTTGCCGCGACTCCTGCCATTTCAACCATGAATACCCGGGTGTAATGGCGCTATCTGTTAATGGAACCTGTTTTATGCATGGCCAGAGTTTATCATTCACAAATTCGATTGGAGCAACTCTGAAATCAAGGTCTTTGTCTTCAATTTCCGGATAAAGATGCTCCCAATGTTCTTTTAAGAGACCGCCAAGTATTTTGAGACCTGTAGCAAGTCCGTCGAAACCTTCAACCTTTATTAATGCCTCTGTAAGCCATGCTGCTATCTGCAAGTCTTTGCTCTTATTGATAAGCGCTTCAACAGCAACGGTGATTACCGTATCCCAGTCCGAAGACTTGACTTCATACTGCCAATCCCCACGGTCAAGAAGATCATCAGCTCTCCGCGCTTCCTTAAGCTGATCATAAACAGGGCTATAGCGAAGATCCTCACCCGCAGGGTTATCGCCAGAAATCGGGGCCAAGATGGCTTCTATGTTAATCTCTCGTTTCATTAAATAAAGCCTCCCGGATTTCCAGAATGCTTATGTCCTCTTCACCGACCTGAAAGATATGTTGACCCATGCCTTTTGTAAACTGTCCTCCAAGAGAGTTCCAGTCAGTCATTCTGCCAAGCTTTATCCGGTCATCCTCATGAAGAAATGAATTTGGATAAAGCACAGGAAGATAACAGTTCATAGTCAGGCCGTCCCATGTGGTCAACCGGGCTGTAATCCAGAGAAGATCAAAAAGCGTCCTGGGAGCTGAAACAGCAAGTTCTCTAATTGCCTCAAAAGGTATCCATACATACCGCTCATAGACAATCGCTTCGAGAAAAAGGGACAGAAAAGTGTCTGTATCCTTAAAACCGGTAAAGCTCTTTCCATTCACTGTCCCGGATATGACAGGGCGTTGAGCCTCTACTTGATCTAAAAGCGCTTTTGCCTCATCTATCTTTTGTTCACCTATCTTTGTTTGGGCAGCGTAGTACGTTTCAAGACAGGACGGAGTTTCCGGCAGAAATGAAGGGCGACGTTTCAGATTGCAGACTTCCGTGCGTTCTCTCTCCGCATGGATCAAGTTTTTGTACACCTGGATTGCGATATCGGCAACTACATTCTGAGCGCCGATTACATCAAGATGCCGCTCAGCCTTGTCCCACTCACCGTAAAAAGCAAGAACTTGAAACAAAAGTGTTCGCCTGCGGCTATCATCAGGTTTTGCCTTGACTTCCTCAACGAGCTGCTTGCGAGCGTCTGAAAGCCTGCCTGCTTTGATAAGATCTTTTGAGTTCATGACGTAAAACCTCTTACATTTTTTACGAGAATAATATCATAATCATTTTATAATTGCAATTAATTTAGGAACGTGGAATCTCCATTTTTTAGTGTGTAATACCAAATGGTTGTTGAAAACAGGATTCATATATGTAAAACTTTCATGGTATGAAAACATCATCAAAGCCAAAAGATGTGCCAGTTTGGAAGATGCATTGAGAAAAATGATGTATACTCGAAACGAGATTGCAACGCCGAGATAGGCAGGGTTTTAGCTCTGCCCAAAAAACGCAATTTATAACCGTGAAAAGGATAACCGGGTGAGAAAAATGATTAAAGACATTATTTCTAATAACAAAAAGAAAGCGGAAATTTTACTTGTAGAAGACAGCCATGCTCAAGCATTAAAGCTGAAATATCTTCTTAAAGAACATGGTTTCAGTTGTGTGTTGGCAAAGAATGGTTGGGAAGCATTAAGCAAAACAAAAGAAAATAAACCGGATTTGATTATCAGTGATATTGTTATGCCTGAGATGGATGGATATGAGTTATGCAGAAACCTTAAAACAGATAATATTTTGAAAAATATTCCGGTAATCTTATTAACGGCTCTAACTGGAACTGAAAACATAATTAAAGGACTGAATGTAAATTCTGATTTTTACATAACAAAACCCTATGAAGAAAACTTTCTTCTTTCAAAGATAAACTTTCTTCTTTCAAAGAAAATAACCGGACAAAGCGATGTTGATGAAGAACTCGAAATAGTCCTTAACGGGAAACTCCATAAAATATCAGCGAATAAAAAACAGATATTAAACTTTCTTGTTTCAACTCATGAAAATCTTGTATTTCAAAATCAAGCCTTGACTCAAACCCAGAAAGCATTAAAAAAATTAAATGAAAATTTAGAAGAAAAGGTGAAAGAAAAAACAGCTCATCTTTTGACCGAAATCACCGAGCGCAAGCAGACAGAGGAGGCGTTGCGAGAAAGCGAGGAAAAATTTGATGCCATGTTGCGGTCTATTGGCGATCACATGAGCATGATGGATAAAGACCTGAATATAATCTGGGCCAATGAAACAGCCAAAAAGATATTTGGTGACGATATCATTGGCAAGAAATGTTTTGAAGTATACCATAAAAGAAAAGAACCTTGTAAGCCATATCCCTGCCTTACCCTTAAATCATTTCAGGATGGAAAAATTCATAAGCATGATACTCAGGTAATAGATAGCAATGGAAAAATATGGTATTTTCATTGTACCGCTAATGTCGCGTTAAGGGATAAAGATGGAAAGCCCGTTGCGGTCATAGAAATTTCCAAAGACATCACCGAGCGTAAGCAAACAGAAGAGGCGCTATGCAAAAGTGAGGAGAAATATCGAATGCTTTATGATTCTTCCACAGACGCCATAATGCTGGCAACCCCTGAAGAGGGATTTTTGAGCGGAAACACTGCCGCCATAAAAATTTTTGGTTGTAAAGATGAGAAAGAATTCACCTCACAAACGCCGCATAATTTATCTCCCCTGTATCAACCCGATGGGACATTATCATCTGTAAAAGTTAAACGGATGATGGCAATAGCAATGAAAAAAGGCTCGCATTTTTTTGAATGGACACACAAGCGAATGGATGGACAGGAATTCTACGCCACTGTTTTATTGACCAGGATGGAGTTGCAAGGAAAAAGGATGTTACAGGCTATTGTAAGAGACATCACCAAGCGTAAGCGGGCAGAGGAAGAAAGAAAAAAACTTGAAGACAGGCTTAGTCAGACACAAAAGATGGAGGCAATCGGTGTGCTGGCTGGTGGTATTGCCCACGACTTTAACAATATCCTGACTCCTGTTTTAGGTTTTACTGAACTCGCCCTTTTCGATGTTCCTGCCGGAAGCAAAACGCATAAGAATCTCAACGAGGTGCTCAACGCAGGACAACGGGCAAAAAATCTGGTGAAGCAGATCCTTACCTTCAGCCGGCAGTCTGAAGAGAAACAACGGGAACCGATTCGGACATCTCTCATCATCAAGGAAGTGCTTAAACTACTCCAGGCAGTAATACCGAGTACGATTGAGATCCGCCAGAATATTGCACCGGACACGCATGTAGTCAATGCCGACCCGACAAAAATACACCAGATATTGATGAATCTCTGTAGCAACGCAGGGCACGCCATGCCGGAAGGCGGTGTGCTGGAAATCTCGCTTGTTAATGTTGATCTTGATGAGAAAATTTGTGCCGAACTTGAAGATCTGACAGCAGGCTCATATATAAGGCTCACTGTCAAGGACACCGGTTGTGGTATGGACAAGAAAACACTGACGCGTATCTTTGATCCTTTTTTTACCACTAAAGCCCCGGGTGAGGGCACGGGATTGGGACTTTCCGTGGTCCACGGCATAGTAAAAAGCCACGGTGGAAATATTGTCGTTCAAAGCAAACCAGGCATAGGGACAACTTTTCACATCTACCTGCCTGTAGCCGAATTGATTGCCAAAGCCCAACCTGAAACCACAGAACAGTTTCGAGGTGGAACTGAGTCAATCCTTTTTATAGACGATGAAGCGATGATAGTTGATATGTTCGCTATGATACTCAAACAGTTTGGCTACCGGGTTACCACCAGGTCAAGCGGAGTCGAAGCCCTGGAACTGTTTCGCTTTAAGCCGGATGAATTTGACCTTGTCATCACAGACCAGACCATGCCAAAGCTGACAGGGTCTGACCTGGCATTAGAACTCCTCAGAATTCGGCCTGATATTCCGATTATCCTTTGCACCGGCTTTAGTCATACCATAACACCGGAAAAAGCCCGTGCCATGGGAATACGTGCGTTTGTAATGAAACCTGTTGTCGGGACAGAGCTTGGGCGAACTATACGACAAGTGTTGGACTAGTGTATCCAAAAAATAAAATTCCCCAGGGCAAGCCCTCTCGCTTAGGCTCGACTTTCGCTTCGCTCAAGCGGGGTATTTTTGCGGAACTTCGATCTTTAAAACGCCGCAAGCGGCGGGGTATTTGACCCAGGCTACGCAATAAATCAATGGGTTGTATCTTTTTGAATTGATAGTTTAAATTCTTCATGTAGCTTTCAATCTATTTATGGCAACAGCACCGTTTGTAAACTGTGTGCTCCGTGAATCCATAGTCAGCAATTTTCCGTTTAAAACCAGTATATCAGCATTCATAGCAAATTATATTCCGCCCACAACATAATTAATGATTGTTTCAAGCCTGGGAGCGGCTTTCTCTGCCACACTGATAATTTCTTCAATAGTTGCAGGAACAGGCTCGTCAGGCTCATTAATGTTGGTAATTGTCGAAAGGCATAGCACCCTCATTCCTCCATGCACGGCCGAAATGACTTCCTGAACCGTTGAGAAACCAACTGCTGTTGCACCTATGGTTTTTAAAAAACGCACTTCTGCCGGAGTTTCAAGAGACGGCCCCATTAAGCCTGCATATATACCTTTTTGCATTCTTATACCTGCTTTGGCCCCGGCATCTTCAGCAAGCAAAGCAAGCTTTTCATCGTATGCCATGCTCATGTCGGGAAATCTGATCCCCCAACTGTCTTCATTGTGCCCAATAAGAGGATTTGAGCCGGTAAGATTAATATGGTCTTTGATAATCATTATGTCCCCGACTTTAAAGTCAGGATTGAGTCCTCCGGCTGCATTGGAAAAAATTAATATCTTAACGCCGAGCTCCCGCATGACTCTTATCGGAAAAGTAACATCTGCCGAAGAGTAGCCCTCATAAAGATGAAACCGGCCTTGCATGGCAATAACAGATTTTCCATTCAGGCTCCCAAAAAGAAGCTTTCCCAAATGTGTCTAGTCAAGCATCCAAAATTAACGATGTCGTTGACAGTTTGCAAATATTATGAAATATTATTAAAAAATAAAAATTTTCCAATAAAAAATGCATGGAAAAATCAAAAAGAAATTCCTTCAAAAACAAAAGAATCAATAGCTATGAGCAGAGATTTAAAAAAAACGGGATTTAAATTCGTGGGCCCGATAATATGTTATGCTTTTACCGAGCCCTTATGAAGGCAACAGGAATGGTAAATGATCATACTGTAAATTGTTTTCGATATCAGGAGATAGAGTTAACATGAATATAGAAAATGATAACGTTAAATTAGAAGAAGAAAATTTTTGTAATTTATTTGCCCGCAAACCAAAAAATATCGGGTTTATTGCAACCCGCCTTGCCGGAACAGACGGTGTTTCCCTTGAAACATCAAAATGGGCCAATATTTTTGAGAAGGAAGGATTTACATGCTTTTATTTTGCCGGTGAATGCGATCGTCCACCAGAGCGTTCATACATAGTTAATGAAGCCCACTTTAAGCATCCGGACATACGGGAAATCCATCACAACAGCTTTGGAATGCTAAAAAGAAGTGAGCATACATCACAAAGAATTCATGAACTCAGGCTGAGATTAAAGAATCATCTTTATAAATTCATCCGACAATTCAAAATTGATCTTCTGATACCTGAAAATTCTCTAACAATACCACTGAACATACCTCTTGGTCTCGCTATTACAGAAATTATATCCGAAACAGGCATCTCAACAATTGCTCATCATCATGATTTCTTCTGGGAACGACAGTCTTTTATGACAAACGCTGTATGGGAATATCTTAATATGGCCTTTCCGCCTCATCTGCCGCAAATCAGTCATGTAGTAATCAACTCATCTGCCAATAATCAGTTGAGCCTTAGAACAGGCATTTCTCCAACTATTATTCCCAACGTCATGGATTTTGATAATCCGCCTGAACCAATTGATGATTATGCATCTGATGTGAGAAAGGCTCTTGGAGTCGAGGACGATCAGCTATTGATTCTCCAGCCCACCAGAGTTGTCAAGCGTAAAAAAATTGAGCTCGCAATAGAGCTTATCAACAGATTGGGGAAAAAAGCCAAACTTGTTATTTCACATGCTTCAGGTGATGAAGGTTATGATTACGAATCCAGGGTAAAAGAATATGCTTACCTGATGGGCGTTGATACTATTTTTGTTTCAGATATAATTAATGAAAAAAGAGGGTTCACAGAATCAGGAAAGAAAATTTATACACTGAATGATATTTATCCTCATGCAGATCTTGTTACCTATCCTTCAGATTTTGAAGGCTTTGGCAATGCTTTTCTTGAAGCAATATATTTCCGAAAACCAATATTGGTTAATGCTTATTCGATTTACGCAATGGATATTAAACCAAAGGGGTTTTCTACCATTGAACTTAATGGATATATAACAAATAAGGCAATAATACAGGTTGAAAAAGTTCTTGCAGACGAAAAACTCAGAAAGAAAATGGTTGATCACAACTATGAAATAGCCAAAATTTTCTATTCATACTCGGTTCTTCATAAGAAGCTTAAAAGCCTTCTTATGGAATGTACTATCTGCGAATTTTAAATTAGGAGTATTATCTTGATCATGGAAGAAAAAGTTTTGATTTTTGGAAAAAATACCTGACCTTTTACTACAGAGGCTCGTGAAGCCTATTTAAAAAATGGCAGAAATGTGGAATATATTGATGTATTATCTGATGCCGGCAATCTTGATACCATGTTGAAATATTCCGATGGAAAACGCAAAGTTCCGATTGTTGTGGACAGAGGTGAGGTCACGATTGGATTTAATGGTAAAGCTTGAAGAATTTAGATATCGGCTGTATGCCGGTAAAAATAAATTGTGGTATTTAAGGAACGTGGACGAATTAACTTCATCAACTATGCATCATAGCTTCAGGCCGCCTTTGTTTGATCTCAAATCTCAAAAATATTGAAATAGCTCGCTATTCCTTCAACTTTTGCGATCTGAGCCTATATTTGAGATTGGGGCAAATCCGACCAAAATCTATGCGCCTACTTGATGAAGTTATTTCGTCCATGTTCCTAACCAATACTGTTCGGCACATTTATTGCTTTATTAAGTTATGGATAGGCTGCAAGGTTTTGGATTATGTTGTCGTTGAAGGTTTCCAGTAAATACTTCTTTTATGTAATCTTTCTGTGAATACCTATTCTTTTGTATTTTTTTATTTTTTCTCTGAGTTTTGAAACT
>DAOWEW010000242.1 GCA_030638305.1 Desulfobacteraceae bacterium | reverse complement strand
CAGTTTATCTTCATCACCCGTTATTTCAATAGTGTAATGTTCCAGCCCGACATCTATTATTTTAGCTCTGAAAATATCGACTATCCTGAGAATTTCAGCTCGGTGTTCGGGTTTTGCGTTAACCTTTATAATAGCCATCTCTCTCTGAACAAACTCTGTACCCGTAAGCTCAACTACCTTGATTATATTGATGAGCTTGTGAAGCTGTTTAATAATTTGTTCAAGAATAACACTGTTTGCCGTTGCGACAATGGTAACCCTTGATACATGAGGTTCGATAGTTTCTGCAACGCAAAGACTGTCGATATTATACCCTCTTCCGCCAAATAATCCTGAAATTCTGGAAAGTACACCGGGCTGGTTTTCGACCAGAATAGAAAGCACATGTTTTTCTTCTATCATGATTAATATCCTTTTTTTTGTCATGTATTTTGTTATTAAACCAGCAGCATTTCTGTTATAGGCGCGCCGGCAGGAACCATGGGATAAACGCATTCTTCCTGTTCTACAACAAACTCCATGATTACTGTTTTAGGAGTAGAAAGACCTTCTTTAAGCACTTTTTCAACCTCTTCCGGTTTTGTAGCTCTTAATCCGACTGCTCCATATGCTTCAGCCAGTTTTACAAAGTCAGGCGCATGTTTCATGCCGGTAGCGCTATAACGTTTTTTGTAAAACAGCTCCTGCCACTGTCTTACCATGCCAAGATACTGATTATTCAGAATAACGATCTTTACCGGAAGACCGTATTGCATGGCAGTTGCCATTTCCTGAATATTCATCTGAATACTTCCATCGCCAGCAATATCAACTACAAGCTTATCCGGGCAGGCCATCTGAGCTCCTATTGCTGCAGGAAGTCCAAATCCCATTACGCCCAACCCACCGGAAGTAATAAAATAATTGGGTTTTTCAAAGTGATAATACTGGGCTGCCCACATCTGATTCTGGCCGACTTCAGTAGTTATTATGGCTTTTCCCTCAGTTAGCTCATAAAGCTTTTCTACAACGTATTGCGGCTTTATAATATCTTTCTGATCATATGATAGAGGCTTTGTGCTTTTCCATTTTTCGATCTGATTGAGCCAGTTTTTTCTCTTTTTCTTTAAATCCCCTAAATCTTCCTTGTCTAAGAGTTTGTTGAGTTGCTCAAGTGTTGTTTTACAATCCCCTACAACAGGTACGGTAACGGGAACATTTTTTTGTATTGATGTCGGATCAATATCAATCTGTATTATCTTGGATTGTGAAGCAAATACCTCGGTTTTTCCTGTAACACGATCATCAAAACGAACACCAACAGCAATTATCAGATCACAATCCCCTGTTGACATGTTTGCCCTGTATGTACCATGCATGCCTATCATTCCCAGCCACAAAGGATCTGTGCCGGGGAATGCTCCCAATCCCATTAAGGAGGCTGTCAAAGGAATTTGGGTTTTATGTGCAAGTTCTGTAAGCTCTTTTGAAGCGTTTGAAAGAACTACTCCGCCACCGGCAAAAATAACCGGCCTTTTGGCGTCCTTTATAAGCTGTGCAGCTTTATTCAACTGGTTCATGTTCGGCTTATAAGTAGGATTATAAGACTTTAAATGAGTCTTTTTGGGCGGTTTATAATTAATTTTTTTTGCAGCTACATCCTTGGGAATATCTATCAGGACAGGTCCTGGACGTCCTGATCTGGCAATATAAAACGCTTCTTTAACAACTCTTGCAAGATCTTCGGTATCTTTAATAAGGTAATTGTGTTTTGTGCAAGGTCTGGTTATGCCTACAATATCAACTTCCTGAAAAGCATCGTTTCCAATAAGATGTGTTGGAACCTGACCGGTAAATATAACCAGCGGGATCGAATCCATATAGGCAGATGCTATTCCTGTGACAGTATTGGTTGCTCCTGGCCCGGAAGTTACGAGAACAACTCCTACCCTGTTGCCGGCTCTTGCATAACCGTCAGCAGCATGCACTGCGCCTTGCTCATGGCGCACAAGAACATGCTTTATGTCTGTCTTTGTAAGTTCATCATAGATATCTATGACAGCACCCCCCGGAAATCCAAAAATAGTGTCTACAGCTTCTTCCTCTAGGATTTTCATAAGGATTTGTGCACCTGTGAGTTTCATGATAGATCCTTTCTTTCAAATTGCGGGTTACGGATTAAACCTAAGTTATAATTGCTCCCATACTTGCCGATGAAACCATGCGAGCATATCTGGCCATATAGCCATGGGTTATTTTCGGTTCCGGAGGAGACCACTTTGACAATCTGTTTTTTATTTCACGGTCAGATACTTTGAGAGTTATGTCTTTTCCGGGAATATCTATTGAAATCAGATCTCCTTCCTGAATAAGTGCAGTTGGTCCTGCTTGCGCAGCTTCTGGCGAAATATGTCCTATTGCCGCACCTTTTGTGCCACCGGAAAAACGGCCGTCTGTGTGAAGTGCGACATGAGCGTCGAGTTTCATACCAACAATT
>DAOWEW010000256.1 GCA_030638305.1 Desulfobacteraceae bacterium | reverse complement strand
CAGCTTGGCGTAACGTGATATTCTCTATCCTGCTATTGATTAAAAAAGCGGGACTTGGTATTGTGGTTTTCGTTTGGGAAACTTTTATTAACAGAAGCGAGAATGTAACCTGGGAACAGAAGATATTTCGTTGTTTGGAAACCTGTAATGGGAAAGAAATTGTTGTATGGGGCATGTAGGCAGAAAAGAGGAGTCCTAAATTCCATTTCTCAGGAGGAAAGATGCGCTATTTCAATACATCAGGTCCGTGTAATCCAAAAGAACATTATACGGTAATGCGAAAAGCTCTAATTGATAGAGGCCAATACAAAGTGCAAAAGGGACGGTATTTCACCATATTTGCACCAAGACAATCAGGAAAAACCACCTATTTTCAACTCTTGATTCAGGAACTCAAGAAAGAAGCCTATGCGCCTATTTGGATCAGTTTTGAGAATTTAAAAACTGCTACAAGAGCGGAGTTTTATGAAGCGTTAAATCACAGAATTCATCGTGAGCTAACTGCGTATAACATAAAAATAGACTATGAAATCAAAAATCAACTCCATCTGGAAAGATTTTTTGAACAAATTCAAAATCAATCCAGGTTAATCGTCCTTGTAATTGATGAGTTTGAAGGCATACCTGACGTTGTTTTAAGTGAATTCATGCATACCTTCAGAGAGATGTATCATCAAAAGCAATATCACGCGTTGCACTCTTTAATCCTGGTTGGCGTGAGTACCATCGCGGAATTAATTGTTTCATCTGCATCGCCATTTAATATTGTTGATGAACTGAAAATTTCCTACTTCACGTTTGAGGAAGTTAATGAGTTGATTCAAGAGTATTCAGCAGAATCAGCGCAACCGTTTGATAAAGAAGTTATAAAGGCAGTTTATGAAAATACAAAAGGCCAGCCCGGATTAGTTTGTGGTTTGTGCGCATATCTAATTGAGGAAGTGGTCACAGATCGCAGCATATCTGTGACTATGAATGATCTATACAAAACCTTGAAGCATTTCCTGACCAAAAGATTCGACAAGAACATAGTCAATATTGTGCAAAAAGCAAGAGGAAAAAAGGCCTTTATGTTAAGATTGCTTTTTACGGATCAAGCAATTCCTTTCTCTGTTCACGAACCGGATATTGCCTATTTATACGCCAACGGTGTTATTGATGATATTAACGGTGATGCGGGTGTATTAGTTCCTTTGTACAGCAAGGTGTTGATCACTGCATTCCGCCCCTTGCTTAATGGAGAAATCGAACATTATGTCACAGCACATGATACATTTAGCGAATATGTCACGCTGGGTGGATTAAATGTCAAGGCGATACTGAACAAATACAGAGAATATATTCGTAAACGAGGTTTTAGAGCATTTGATACAGAACACTTGAAAGAGGCTGCCTGGCATTATTCGCTGGATGGATTCATCAATTTCTTTATTGAGCGTTTGGGTGGACAAACCTTCATTGAGGTTCCTTCCGGAAGAGGCCGAACAGATATCCTGATTCTTTATAAAAAACAAAAATATATTATTGAGACCAAAATTTTTACCGATGACAGCTATTTTCAGAAAGGCAAAAGACAATTAGCGGAATATCTTGATTCTGAAGGCATAGCAGAAGGATACTATGTTGTATTCAGCAGCAAGCATACAGAAAAGGACAAACTGTATTTTGAGGAAGATATCAAAGGGAAATGCATACATACCTATATCATTCGTACGCATTTTGAACGGGCAAGCAAAGGTTGAGTAGAGTAGAGGTAGCACGGAAGCTCCTGATTTAATTATAGAGATCTTATAACAGTCTACTATTCAAAATGTGGCAAAAGATATGAGGAGAAAATACCTTTGAAAAAATTCGTTGCAATTATTATTATTCTTGTCATGGCAAATCCTGTCCTGGGAGAAGATCTGGCTGAAAAAATCAAGAAACCTGTGAAAGAATCCGTTGACATCAGGCAAATGACCCAGAAAGAGGAAGACAGGTGGGCTAAAGAAAAGGCAAAGATGCAGGCTGAATATAAAGAGCTTAAGCGTGTGCGGGAAAATCTGCTTGCAGTTAATAAAAGATTAAACCGGGAAATTGATGTTCACCGTAAAGAAATAGGGTCTATTGAAGGAAAAATAAAAGAGATTGAGCGAATTTCCGAAGAACTGTTACCCTGTCTTTTCGAAACGCTTAAACGTTTGGAGGAATGTGCCGCAAGCAGTCTGCCGTTTTTACCAAAGGAGCGAGAGCAACGCCTTAAAGGGCTTCGCAGAACCCTTGAGGATCCCAAAAATTCTGCAAGCGAAAAGTTCAGAAGGATCATGGAGGCTCTCAGTGTGGAGGCAGAGTATGGAAATACAGTGGAAGTATACCGGGAGCGGATAGATATTGAAGGGAAAAACATTCTCGTGAATATTTTTCGGCTCGGAAGGCTTTCTCTGTTTTTTCAGACCCTTGATCAGGAAACCACGGGTTTCTATAATCCGGCACGCACTGCCTGGGTACAGTTCCCCAGACGCTGCAACAGGGAAATAAACAAGGCAATAGATATTGCCGGCAAAAAGCGATCAATTGATCTGCTTACCTTGCCTTTGGGAAAGGTGGTGGTTCAATGAAATCCTTTTCTTTGTACTTACGATTTTTTTTGTGTCTCCTGATACTGCTTTGTTCAGATATTTCCGTATTTGCCGAAGATATACGCGAAACCGCCATGCAGGCTGAAAAAATGAGGAAAGAGGTGCTGGGAAAGGCCGTACTTGAGGAAGAAATGGCCAGAAAAGAGGAGGATGAGAGTCTGAAAAAAATATTTTCAGACAAAAAAATCTTAGCTCAGGCTATCCTGCAAATAAAGGCAGAAAACAAGGCGACAAAAAAGGCCAATGATGATCTTGAAAAAGAAAACAAAAGACTTGTCAGGCTTGAAGAAGAACTTGCCGAAAAATTCTCGGGCATGGATGCTATGGCACGAGAGCTTACGGGTTTTGCACGTATAGCGGCAAAAGATCTTGATGCCTTATTGCGGCAAAGCCTGCAGTCTAACATGGTTTCCGGCCGGGCGGAAAAGATAACGCCGATATTGAATAAATCGAAATTTCCCGGGATGAACGATATCAGGGCAATGATTGATATTCTTTTCGAGGAGATGAAAAGATCCGGTGAAGTCAGGATTGAAGACAGTCCCATGATCGACAGGACCGGTAAAGAAATAACATCAAAGATCTTGACTATAGGGAATTTCACGGCTGCTTATCAGTTGCCGGATGAAATGGGAAACGAGACCGGTTTTTTAATCAGCTCGGACAAAGACAGCCGCCTTTTTGCCCTTTCCAGACTTCCGGCATCGTCTGTAGCCAAAAAACTGAAACGCTATATGGAGGGAAAATCCTACGAAGCACCTATCGACATTTCTCGCGGAGCAGCTCTGAGGCTGCTTACACACAGTGTCAGCCTGAAAGAGCAGATTCAAAGTGGGGGACCCATAGTATGGCCTATTCTCGGGATAGGGATTGCTGCTTTATTAATTATTATTGAGCGTTTTATCTTTTTGCGAAAGGTAAACATCAATGCAGATAAAATGATGAACAGGGTGAATGAGCTTGGCGCTCAACAAAAATGGGATGATTGCATTAATCTGTGCGAAAAACAGAAAACAAGACCTGTGCCCAGGGTGCTCCTTGCCGGTATAAACGCCAGGACTTTGAGCCGCGAAGACATGGAAAATGTGCTTCAGGAAACAATATTACGTGAGATACCACGTTTGGAAAAGTTTTTATCCACACTCGGCATGCTGGCGGCAATAGCGCCGCTCCTTGGCCTTCTCGGCACAGTAACAGGCATGATAAATACATTCCATGTAATCACCTTTTATGGGACAGGAGACCCGAAAATGATGTCCGGGGGTATATCCGAGGCCCTGACCACCACCATGCTGGGCCTTGGCGTGGCAATTCCGATCATGCTGTTTTACACGTTTTTGAGCCGGAACGTGGAAACTATTATCAGCCAGATGGAGGAAAAGGGAGTTGCCCTGACCAATATTGTTTTTAAGGAAAGGGCCGCGCTTTGATTCTCTTTTTGAAAGATCACTTATACGACACTCTGCATTACCTTCAAGGCGGTGGGATAGTTATGCTTCCCCTGGTGGTGTCATCGCTTTTGATGTGGGCAATGATTATCAACAGGGTGATTTTTCTGAGAACCCTGAACCAAAATGATATAATCAGAGATGAGGCAAAGCAATATGTATTGAAGAATAGATTTCCCGATATTACTGAATATAGAGGATTGAGAGCTCTATTTGTATTCAGATTTCTTGAACGCCGCTGCGGGGAATCCAGCGTGGATAAATATATTCTGGATGAAACTGTCATGTCGATGGTCTCTTCTCTTGATAAGTATCTTGCCTGTATCGGTCTTCTGGCCGCGGTCTCTCCACTGTTCGGTCTTCTGGGAACAGTAATAGGGATGGTCACAACCTTTGATATTATCGCCATCTTTGGAACAGGAAACGCAAGAGCAATGGCAGGAGGAATTTCCCAGGCATTGATCACCACACAGACAGGTCTGTTAGTCGCGATTCCTGGATTTTATATGCGCAATTTTCTGTCAGGCAGGGCAGAAAACTTAAAACATCGAATTGCTTCAACGGGCATTTATTTGAAAAGATATGTGTGAAATGATGATTTAGGGATTAGAACGTATGAAAAGCTGTAGGGGCGAATCTTGTGTTCGCCTTTGAGAGAAATTAAGGTGAGGCAATGATATGCTTAATATAACAGCGGTTAGAAGGGGACGGCGTCAATCACTGGAGCTTAATATGGCGCCTTTGATAGACATGGTTTTTATTCTGTTGATCTTTTTTCTTGTTACCACAAGTTTTGTAAAAGAGACGGGGATTGATATAAACAGGCCCACTGCAAGTACTGCTATCAGTAAAGAAAAGGGCAGCATACTGGTCGGAATTACAAAGGATGGCAGGGTATACATGGATAAGAGAGAGATTGATATCCGTGCGGTCAGGGCCAATGTGGAGCGCGCCCTTGCTGAAAACCCTGAAAGCCAGGTGGTGGTGGTTGCAGATAAGGAAAGTCAGACAGGAATTGTGATCATGGCTATGGACGGGTGCAGACTCGCCGGCGCAAATAATGTGAGCTTGGCAGCAGGTTTACCGGGAAAATGATAAATCGCAATTTGCAAGAGACCGGAACATTTTTTTTATGGGGAACAGCGGGTTTGTTGTCCCTGGTATTAAACATGGTTTTATTTAGCTTGATGCCGGCGCTGATCTGTGATGCCCCGGAAAAGAAAGAGAACAGAGAAGAGTTCCATGTAGTTAACATGGTCAGAATAAAACCACCTGATCCGGAAGTTAAAAAACCTGAGAAAAAAGTTGAACCAAAAAAAATTACAGACATAAAGCAGCCGTTGCATCAAAAAAAGATTGAACTTCCGAAATTTGCCTTTGAAATAAATAGAAAACTTCCGGGTGGTCCGGCTTTTTTGCCTTCTCCGCCTATGGCGACATTAGATTTTTCTCATTTTGGGTTAAAAGGTGCATATGAAATCGGAGAAATTGACGGACCGCTTATTGCTATTGCTCAGGTCCCGCCTGTATATCCGCTCAGAGCGAAAAGCAGGGGTATTGAGGGGTGGGTTAAGGTGAAGTTTCTGGTAAACAACCAGGGTCTTGTTGAAAACCTGGAAATAATTGAAGCAGCACCAAAAAATATCTTTGATACATGTACGAGAAAATGCGTTTCAGCATGGCGTTTTTCACCTGGAACTGTTGAAGGAGAACCTGTAACCACGCGGGTTATAACAACGATCAGATTTGAATTGGAATAAGTTTTATTTCTATGCTAATCCCCATCTTTCTAAAAAAAGCCTTTCTCTTTTTCTCGGCAATTCTTTTTCTATTTACCCCGCTCCTTGTTTATGCCGGTGAAAAGAGTCCCAGGATTCCGCATGCAGCTAATATGGCTCTTTTTAAGGCCCATAAATTATTGGAAAAAAAAGATCCTGCAGGTGCGTTAAACATCCTTGAATCCTTTCAGGCGAAGCAGCCGAAAGGAATGAAACCTGGCGACGCGGATCCAAAGGGTTATCAGCACTATTACATAAATTTTACCCGCGGCAACTGCTACCTTGAACTAACTGACAGCTCAAAGCCGACAGTTCAAAAAGAAAATTCTTTTACCACCAAGTTAAATTATATTAAAAAAGCTATTGCCTGTTACAGGGCATCCATTTTTGTAAAACCGAATTTTTCTTCTGCCTGGCTCAATCTTGCAAAGTCCTGCTACGATCTTGAAGATTATAACGAAGCAGGAACTTGTTTTTTAAGGAGCTTTGAGACTTCCGAAGAGAAAAGGCCTGAAACCCTGTACTACAGCGCAGTATCCTTTATGGCGGCTGAAAAAAACAAAAGATCATTGGAGATTTTCGAACAACTTATTTCTCTTTACAAAGATGAAATCAAACTGGAATGGAAGGAAATGCTGGCCCAGCTTTATCTTGCCTGTGATCTTCCATTAAAGGCGCTTGAGCATATTGAGGAACTTGCGGAAAAGTTGCCAGGAAAAAAAAGAAAACAATGGCAGGAGATTTTATTATATCAATACATAGCTCTTGAAATGAAATCAAAGGCAATGGCCTACGCAAAGAGGTTGACAAAAGAAGATCCTATAGAGCCCAAATGGTGGAAAGGCCTGGCCCATATATATTTTTCTGAAGAAAGATACAAAGATGCCCTGATCCCTTTTACCATATGCAGTTATTTTGCTCCCCTTTCTGATCAAGAAAAAAAATTCCTTGCGGATCTGAACCTGAACCTCGGCATTCCTGTCCAGGCAATGCGCTATTATGAAGATTTGCTGTCAAAAAAAGAAGATTCCGATATCTATAAACTGCTTATCCACGCCTATTTGTCCCTCCACAAGCCTGAAAAGGCCATTGAAACCATTAAAAATGCCTTAAAACATTCTTCTCAGGAAGGGCTGTGGATGCTGAAAGGCCATATATTATATGAGAACGAAAGGTACAAAGAAGCAATGCAGGCATTTGAAAAAGCGGCAAAACAGATGTCTGATCCCGGACGGGCGTGGTTGATGACAGGATATGCCGCTTGGAATGCAAACGATTTGAGCAAAGCGCGGCAGGCATTTACAAAAGCGCTGGAGTACCCGAAACAAAAAGATAAGGCAGGGAAATCCTTACGCCATGTGGAAAGAATCATGGTCAATGTCGACAAATCGTAACAGTTAGGAACGTGGACGAATTAACTTCTCCAGGTAGGCGCATAGATTTGGGTTAGAGGAGATAGATGAAAAAAATATATCTTATTGGAATTGGGCCCGGCAATCTTGATTATCTTACTGTCAAGGCAATGAACACAATGAAAAAAGTAGATGTGTTCTTTCTTCTTGAAAAAAGGGGGCAGAAGGGACATGAGGATCTGCTGAAGATAAGAAAGGAAATATTAAAAAAATGTCTGGAAAAAGGCACATACAAGGTTGTAACTGCGAAGATTCCTGAACGTAAAAAAAGGGGTAAGTCATATAAGGAAGGGGTTCGGACATGGCGTCAACAAAAAGCAGAAGTTATGACTGAATTGATTAAAAACAAGATGAAAGATGGTGAAAACAGCGCCTTTCTTGTTTGGGGTGATCCGTCGCTATATGATGGACATATAGAAATTCTACAGCATATCCTTAAACAAGGAGGAGTAAATTTTGAGTATGAGGTGATAGCAGGAATAACCAGCGTTCAGATATTAGCAGAAAAGCATAAAATTCCCTTAAATCGTATAGGGGAGACTATCGTAATTACAACTGGCAGAAGACTGAAAGAATACTCACCTGCTGAGGTTAGAAATGTTGCCGTATTGTTAGATTCTTATTCTACCTTTAAGCATTTTAAGGATGCAAATTTTGACATCTATTGGGGCGGATATCTGGGGACTGATGATGAAATCCTGGTTTCAGGGAAGCTGAAAGATATAATTGAGGATCTTAAAAAAATAAGAAAAGAGGCTAAAAAGAAAAAAGGCTGGCTTATGGATACATATATTTTGAGAAAGCCGGAAGATTTGGAAAGTAATGAATAAATTCTATGCCTGGAAAAGTTATTTCGTCCCCATTCATAGAGGCTGACCTGGCATGTATTTGCTTTTAGCCTGTTCAGGTTCTTGTTTTTTCATTGACATATTCAGGGAAAAGTGTAGCATAACAGCTTGATTTCAGGTGCTTTTAAGGCATAAAAGGAAATCCCGTGAGAATCGGGAGCGAGCCCGTCGCTGTAATCGGGGACGAAAACCGCAAAATGTCACTGTCCAGTTCAAGCTGGATGGGAAGGCGCGGTCAGTAGTGTGATCCGAGAGTCAGAAGACCTGCCTGAAAGATTGTTTGGCAACCTCGCGGACAGGGGGGGCTAATCAGCAAGCGTTTGAGGATAAAAAAGGCAATCCCCAGATCGATTTATCGGTTTGGGGATTTTTTTGTAATCTGACAGATTAAATAACATTTCCAACCGAGGGAAAGGAAAAATTAAAAATGAAGAAGTTGTTAAGTTGTACGGCAGGATTATTAGTATTTATGTTTTTTGCCTTACCTGTACCGCTTTTTGCGCAGGAAGGGAGCAATTCGGTAACAATGGAAGAGGTGGTAGTAACCGCAGGCAGGGTAGAAGAAAAGAAAAAGGAGATTACATCCAACGTAACTATTATTGATGAACAAGAGATAAAAATGTTTTCAGCCACGAGTCTCGGTGATTTGCTTGCTGCAAAGGGAATAGGGAGCATTAAAAAATACCCTGGAGCCCTGACCTCCATTGGTATCCGCGGTTTGAGGACAGAAACCCATGGTAATGACTTGATGGGACGCGTCCTGGTCTTATTGAATGGCCGTAGGGCAGCAACCGGTAACCTTGCCAAAATCATGACTAAAAATGTGGAAAGGATAGAAATCATAAGAGGACCTTCTTCTGCCCAATATGGCTCGGCAGCTATGGGTGGAGTCATAAACGTAATTACCAAACAGGGAAAAAAAACCCAGTGCCTTTGTTGAAGGGGTTTTAGGAAGCTGGGGTCATGAAGAATGGAGCACAGGAGGTTCGGGAAAGTATAATAAATTTGATTTTTCAGGTAGTTATACCAATACATCAATTGATGACTATGAAACTGCTGATGAGGATAAATATTATAACACCGGCATTGATGAAAAAGAGAATACCAGCCTGAATTTAGGGTATGAAATTTTTCCAAAAAACCGAATAGGCTTTATCTACACTTATTTTGATGCGGATCATATCGGCAGTCCAGGCCGATTAAGTATTAACAATCTGGAGGACTATAAGGATACAAGCAATGAGTCATTTGACTTCGTTTATAACGGTAGTACACAAGACGACCGTTTTTTATGGATGGTCAAATATTTTAACACAAAAGATAAGAATTTTTGGAGTATCCCATATAATAGTGATACTGACCAGCAGGGCGCGCAGGGACAGTTCACTGCAAACCTGGAAAATTATCGTATTACTGTCGGTATTGACTGGGTTGAGTACGACATGGAAACTAATGGAACCCCTGGAAAATATAGTTTTGACAATCCAGCCTGTTATCTTTTGGGTAAAGCCAAATTTTTTGACCAAAGGCTTATCCTGTCCGCCGGGTTGAGATATGACGAATATGAAGTACAAGTTACAAAGCCTGAAGGAAATAAGGAATCTGATGAAAACTTCAGTCCACGGTTAGGCGTGGCCTATCTTCTCACGGATTATTTGAAATTAAGGGTCAACTATGGAGAAGCCTTTAAGATGCCCGATGCCAAGGAACTGGCCGGAAATTTTGACTACTACGGGAGACATTATGTGGGCAATCCTGATTTAGACGTGGAAACAAGCAGGACATATGAGGGAGGCATAGATTTATTTTATGCTTCTTTTAATGCTTTTCTTACCTATTTTTACACAAATTGGGAGGATATGATTGAGACATGTTACCTGGATACAGGCGATTATTATTCATGGGATAACGTGGCAGATGCCACCATTTCAGGCTTTGAGGGTGAACTCTCTTATGATTTTGGTTCACTTCCTGGCTGGGACATTGAAGTTAAACCATATGTCAATTTTGTTTACCTCACAAAATATGAAGATGAGGAAGAGAAAGAAGATTTAATGGACAGATCTGATCTTACTGCCTCATACGGTATCAGTATTTCCGATTATGATAGTTTTTCCACCAGTCTGAATTTTGCATATACCGGGGAGAAGGATATTAAAGATATCGAAAGTGGAAGTCGTAAAAGAATAAAAGCTGACGATTTTACCGTAGCTGATTTTATGATCAGCAAAAGAATCTTAAAGACCGAAAGATACGGAGGGCTTACCTTAAGAGGAAAGATTAATAATCTTTTTGACAAGGATTATGAGTATTGCCAAGGCTATCCAATGCCCGGGAGAAGTTTTTTTATTGGCATGAGATATGATTATTAGTAAAACGCTTAAATTTCTTGTTTTCTGACAGAAATCACTTTGGTCTCGTTCAAAAGGTAGGGCATCTAATTTGCCGTACCTTTTGAACAAAACAGAAATAATTTTTAATAGCTTATCAATTAAAGGACGGGTGAATTATTTATGTGCCGGAAAAATGAACCTATAAATCAGATATCAGAAGTCAGAGACCGGAACTCAGAAAACAGGGTAATATGGATACGTATGATTGTGCTTTGTCTGTTTATTTTAGTATCTTTCTATTTATTATCTTCCCATGCATTCGCACAGAAAAAAAGCAATATTACTCTGCTTATACATCCACATTCTTCTTATAGGGTG
Source organism: Desulfobacteraceae bacterium (assembly GCA_030638305.1). Next base: position 1,967 of record DAOWEW010000256.1, on the reverse strand, counting down.
AGTCAAGCCATTTCTGATTTGGGTAAAATTCCTGAAGTGGCTGATAAATATAACTTTTATTTTTACACTACTGAAGATTTGAAAAACGGAAAGATTGATCATGAGATTGTTACTCAATCCGAGTTTATCATTGTTGATGATATGGGTCGAGAATTGCGAGACTATGCCATAGAACATGTTGATTTTAAAAAGATAAAACTCTATGGCCTTTGCAGTGTGCCAAAAGAGCCGGAAAAGATTATTTCCGACCACAAAGTAAAACAATATTTTCGTTCGCCGACCAGAAAAAATATCAAAAATCTTCTTTTTTTTCTGCTTAGGAACGTGGACGAATTAACTTTCCCAAGTAGGCGCACAGATTTGGGTCGAATTTGTTTGATCTCAGATCACAAAAGTTGATGGAATAGCGAGCTATTTCAATATGTTTGGGATTTGAGATCGGACAAAGGCGGCCTGAAGCTGTGATGCATAGTTGGGGAAGTTATTTCGTCCACGTTCCTTAGGCACTTTAATATACTTTAGCTCACTTTAGGCACTTTAATTGACTTAGGATCAATCTCCTGAATGGTTTTTCTGAATCCATGGATATCTTTACTCTGGATGGCGGACCGGTGAAGCTTTTTCAGCAATAGCCTGTTATTCAAAGCCTTGATGATCTCATGCACGTCTCCAGGTACTGTGCTGAATTTTATATCAAGAGCTTCCAACACCATTTCCCTGGCATCAGCTAACATTCCTTCGTCTCGTCCTTCGTCTCGTCCTTCTTCTCGTCCGATTCTTTCAGCCGTTGTTATATAAGGCATTTTTTTACCCTCCTCATATTCCTTATGTTGGGTGTTGAATTTTTTTGACAATGATCCCGGCAGCACCATGAGCCAGTCAATGAATCGATAGAGATTCAGTATCTGTCCTCTGGTATATTTTCTCTCATAGAGCATGCGCGTCAGTTTCCATTTCCAGGCATATCTTTGCTGGAGATCATGTTTTGTGGTCTGTGTCATCAGATGAGCTGCCGTTATCAGAGCAAAGAGATTGGAATGGCTCAGCAAAGCATCCATATCATCTCCAAGGGGCTTGAGTTTAACCGTAGGAAACTGAAAATCCACCGTACACCCCCATTGTTCGCGGGAAAATTGTCGCGGATGCCATTTTGTATCATCATCCGCCAGGATGGCAAGGCTGGTCACCGGTTTTCGATGTTTGTCATAGATTCTGTAGTTGTACACATACATACGTTCCGCAAAATCGGTGTCCCGGGCCGCCTGTATCTCAATATGAACCATGACGTTGATTTCTGCTCCCTGTGTGGACCATACGCTTACGAGCTTATCAGTATAGCGCCTGCCCAGACTGGCATCCCTGACAATCTGCTGAAACTCCTTGTCCCGGAATCTGTATCCCCTTAACCAGTCGATACCATCCGCAATCCAGGGAAAAAAGAATTCCATGAAATCTTTGAAGTATATTTCAAGCGCCTCTTTCCAGGGGCTGTCATAATCGTTCTGGATATCTCCAGTTTTAACTTTTCCCTTTGGCATAATTTGTTTCCTGATGGTGACATCTTAAATATAGCTACCAACTTAAAGCAGGACACTTTCTGCCATTTTGGTTCTACGGCAATTCTACAGACAAGTAAAATCTAAGGAGGCAACTTCTCAAAAAGTTTGGGTAAAATGTTGCGTTTTGTTACCCAAACCCTGCTCTATCCATTCCCCTTCTTAAGTTTCTCCAAATAAAACTCAATCTCCTCTGCCCCCAACCCTTTCAACCTTTCTTCTGCTCTCAACCCTTTCAACCTATCCGCTGCTCTCAACCCTTTCAACCTCTCCTCTATTTTGAACTTTGAAAGTATCTCTTCGGGATCAAGCACTCCTATATGAGCCTTGATATAATCTTTTTGAAACTGTTCCATGGTGTACGGCATAGCTATTCCCTCCAATGAATACTTCTCTAACAATTGATTTATT
>DAOWEW010000007.1 GCA_030638305.1 Desulfobacteraceae bacterium | reverse complement strand
CCGCTTAATACTATACGATTAAGCCCGCTCTCTTTTCTAATAACCGCACACAGTTCTGAAAAAAGTTTAATAAGCGTCATGTGGAATTTACTGCTTATCCTGGATGGGTGTATGCCTGCTTCCATATCTTTTACAACGCCACAGACTATTGGCTCGGTAAGAACTTTGTATGTATTCCCTGAAAGCCATTCATAATCATATGTTGCATCTCTATTGTCGTCTGCCAGCATTTCTAAATCCATTGCCACCTGTCCTTCAAAAGAGACGTGGTTTTTAATTCCGATTATTGCTGCTATTCCGTCAAAAAGGCGTCCAAGGCTTGATGTTAATGGAGAATTGATCTTTTTTGAAATCATTTTGATTATGAATTTAATCTTTTTTTCTTCTATTTCTTTCAGCAGGGGGAGATCAAGATTCAGGAATTCTTCTCCAAAGACCCGGTAAAGGTAACTTATTGCCATTCGCCAGGGTTCTTTTATCGCGGCAGCACTTCCAGGCATAGGGATGTATGAAAGACTTGCCGCCCTTTTGAAACGCCCAGGTTCAACAATGAGTATTTCGCCTCCCCATATACAACCGTCTGTTCCATAACCGGTGCCGTCAAATGAAAGCCCCAATATTGTGCCATCCAGCTTGTTTTCCGCCATGCATGATGCAATATGTGCGTGGTGATGCTGAACCTGAATTAATTCTACTCCGTGCTGCTCTTTTGCATAGCGTGTACTCAGATAATCCGGATGAAGATCGCAGGCAATAATTTCAGGCTCTATATCAAGAATTCTTTTAAGATGATCTATGGTCTGGTGGAAAAAGTCATTTGTTGCCGGATTTTCTAAATTTCCGATATGCTGGCTTATAAAAGCGGTTTTTCCCTTAGTCAGGCACACAGTATTTTTTAATTCCGCACCGCAGGCAAGAATTTGCGGGACAAACTGTTTTAAAAAAACCGGCACAGGTACATATCCTCTGGAACGTCTGATAAATAGGGTTTTGCCTGCGGTTCTTTTAATAATTGAATCATCGCTTCTTAAATAGATATCCCGGTTGTGAATCAGAAAATAATCTGCAATACTTCCTAACCGGTCAAAAGCATCTTCATTGTCAATAGCTATGGGTTCTTCGCTGATATTTCCGCTGGTCATGATCAATGCAGTAAATCCAGAGGTTAGAATAAGATAGTGAAGCGGGGTATAAGGAAGCATAGCTCCAAAGTATCGGTTGTTCGGGGAAACTTCTTTTGATAGGGAATTGGGCTCTTTTTTTCTAAGAAGAACTATGGGTCTCTGAATGGAATTAAGCAGTTTTTCTTCTTCGGGCTCAATAAATGCATATTCTCGAATTTGCCTGAGTCCATAGGACATAACTGCAAAAGGTTTTTTCTTGCGGTGTTTTCTTTTTCTCAGGCGAACAACAGCGTCATCGTTTGCCGCATCCGCTGCAAGGTGAAACCCGCCAATGCCCTTTATCGCAATAATATAGCCCTGTTTTAGAAGACTTGCGGTTTTTTCAACGGGATTATTTGACTGAATATTTTTGCCTGTATTGTCTTTCAAAAAAACATGGGGACCGCAATCAGCACAGGCATTCGGCTGGGCATGAAATCTTCTGTTTGATGGATTATGATATTCAGCCTCGCATCTACTACACATTTTAAAGTCTTTCATTGATGTGCTTGGCCGGTCATAAGGAATATCATTAATAATGGTATATCTGGGCCCGCAGTTTGTGCAGTTTATAAACGGATATTGATAGCGGCAATCAGCAGGATCGAAAAGTTCGCGAAGACAGTCATTACAAACAGATACATCCGGAGAAATAAGAGTAGATCTTGAATTTTCGCTTATGCTCTTTACGATTGAAAAGTCTTTAAAATATTCGACAGATTTTTCATTGAATGAAATTTCTGAAAGATATGCAAGAGGAGGATGGGCTTTTAAAAGATTGCTGCAAAAAAAATCAATATTTTCCCTTGTGCCTTCTATGTGAATGGATACACCGGAGGAATTGTTGGCGACTTCTCCTTTTAGCCGTAATTTGTTTGCAAGATTATAAACAAAAGGCCTGAAACCTACTCCCTGAACAATGCCATTAATTTCCAGCTTTTTTGCGATATGGTTTTCTTTCATATTTATTTGAACATCATTTTACAACTTGTGCGGATAGAGCTATTTCTCGTTCCCATGCTCCAGCATTAGGAATGCATATTGAGGGGTTGATGCATGAATCAATAATTATCCAATCATTAAGGAACGAGGTCTAAATAACTTTCCCATTTATGCATCTCATCTTCAGGCCGCCTTTGCCCGATCTGCCCGATAAAAAAATAGGCACAAAAATCTTGAAATAGCTCGCTATTCCTTCAACTTTTGTGATTTCAGATCGAACAAATCCGACCTAAATCTGAGCACCTAAATGAGAAAGTTATTTAGACCTCGTTCCTAAAACCAATTTGGTATTAAGTATTTCCTAAGCAGCCCATAGCATTTTTAGAATAATCAACTCCATAATGATCGTTGGTGTTTATAAATATTCCCGGCGTGATTCGAGTTGATGGTTCAACCCGAACTCTCAAATATCATTAGCAACGTGACTACAGACTATTTAAAACTATTTAAAATTTCAAGTAATAATTAAATAAGTTGCAACCAGACGTTCCGGTTTTCCATTTTTTTACAACCTGAAAATGTGAATAAATTGCAGTTCTCTTCAGCAGTTATTCGTTATGCGCTGCAAATAAATTTGCCCATGCAAAAATCTAACCGGACACTACTGAGAGATAATATGAATTGTTTGTACCGCCAATTTTTTTTATAAAGAATAGTTTCTGATAAAGGCAAATACTTTGATAGTCAGCTCACAGCAATTCTAATTTACCCGAGGCAAGCCCGCCGTATAAAAAACGAATTAGACTTTGCCAATTAAGAACCCCACAAAACCCCACCTAAAAATTAATTTACCTTGACTCATTTAACTTTTGTGAATTATTATAAAAATAAATTAATTGAGCATATTTATTTCTTGACATTTATCAAACAATATAGTTTCACAAAAATATAGTGGGAAAAAGTGGGTATCAATGGTGATTTATGTGGTGATTTATGTTCAGGGGAAGCTCCTTTCAAACAATTGATTCAAAGGGACGTATAATAATTCCGGCCAGATTCCGTGATATCATAAAAGCCGGCGGCGGTGGCGGAGTAATGGTTACCAGGTTAGATAGAGCCCTTTTTGTTTATACGTTTGATCAATGGAGCAAGATCGAATCCAAAGTTTTGTCAATGGCTGAAACAAGCGAGTATATGCGTCGCTTCAGGAGAGTATTCATAGGGGGCGCCTCTGATTGTAATTGTGACAAGCAGGGACGAATACTGATCCCGCCGGTTTTAAGGCAGTATGCGGAGCTTGATAAAGAGGTCGTACTTGTGGGGCAGATAGCTCATTTTGAAATATGGTCCAAGGGAAATTACGAGCAAGAAGTGATGCAGATGGAAGAAGATATGAAAAAGGAGGCTGTCAGCAACGAAATAGCAAAGTTAGGACTCTAATTTTATGTCGTACAAACACATTCCTGTAATGTTAAATGAGGTTGTCCATTACCTTGATTGTAAGCCTGGAAAAATCTATGCAGATTGTACGCTTGGCGGTTCAGGTCATGCAAGTGCTATTCTGGAAAAGATTGTTCCGGGCGGAATCCTGATCGGCATGGATCAGGATATCGATGCAATAAAAAACGCAAAAAAAGTTTTAAAACCATACGAGTTAAATACCCATTTCTTTCATGACAATTTTATAAATTTCCCGAAAATTCTTTCACAATTAAATATTACTGCTGTAGATGGCATTCTTCTTGATCTTGGAATTTCATTTCATCACCTTGAGTCAAGTGGACGGGGTTTCAGCTTCAGAAAAAATGAACCGCTGGATATGCGGATGAACATTTTATCAGATACAACGGCTGAGGAGTTGATAAATACGATGGATGAAAAAAGCCTTGCCGAAATTTTTTATAGATATGGAGAGGAGCGCCGGTCACGCGAGATAGCACGAAAAATAGTTGCGGTAAGAACGAAAGAAAAAATCAAGTCCAGCAAGCAGCTTGCAGCAATCGTATGCAGAGCCATTCCAAACAAAATATCATTCAATAGAAAGATTCACCCTGCTACTCAAGTGTTTATGGCTATCAGAATAGCTGTTAACAGAGAGCTGGACATACTCAAATTATTCATGGAAACAGCCGTTGATTTGTTAAAACCTGAAGGCCGGCTCTGCGTATTATCATTTCATTCTCTCGAAGACAGAATTGTAAAAAAAAAGTTAAAACTTCTCGAAGGCAAGTGCATATGCCCACCTGCCCTGCCAATATGTGTTTGCAATAAAACAAGGATGATACGGTTTTTGACCAAAAAAGTTTTGCGGCCGACAAAAGAAGAAGTTGCAGCCAATCCAATGGCACGAAGTGCAAAACTTAGAGTCGTAGAAAAATTGTAATTATGGCTCGTAAGACCAAAAAAAATGTTCGCAGCACAAAGATGATGATAATCTGCCTTATCATTATGGCTGTCTTTATTGCAGAACTTTTAATTTACACATGGAGCAGGGTGCAGTGCATAAACACGGGGTATGAAATTTCGCATGAAAAGAATAAAAATCGGAATCTTATCAAGCTGCAAAACAACTTAAAGGTTGAGCTTGCACGCTTGAAATCTCCGGAACGGCTCGCAAAAATCGCAAAAAACCAGCTTGGTTTAAAAACACCGGAACCGGAGCAGATGATTATAATTCCATGAAATCAATTGGAAAAAAATACATAAAGTTAAGGATAATTCTGATTGGTGTTATTTTCAGCATTTTTCTATCACTTATAGGGGCAAGGGCTTTTTATCTTCAGGTTTTTTGCAGTTCATGGCTGTCAGAAAAAGCAGCAAATCAGTATGAAAAGTCATTAATATTTCAGGGAAAGCGCGGGATAATTTACGATGCAAATCACAGAGAAATGGCCTTGACTATAGATGTTGCATCAATTGTTGCATATCCACCCAATATCGAAGATCCGGAGGCGACCTCCAGGGCTATTGGTAACACGTTGAACATTGACATCAATTCGCTTAAACGGAAACTCACATCTGACAGATCATTTGTATGGATTAAGCGCAAGGTCACACCAAAGGAAGTAAAACAAGTAAAAGACCTTGATCTCAAAGGCATAGATTTTATACCTGAGCACGAACGTTTTTATCCGAACAAAACTCTTGCGGCGCAGGTGCTTGGATTTTCAGGGATAGACGGACATGGCCTTGAAGGAATCGAATACTATTATGACTCTTATCTTAAAGGAAGCGATTGCAGGTTTACGGTTTTAAAAGATGCTTTCAAACGCGGGTTTGACACTGAAAAGAATGAGATGTCTGATTGCAGTGGG
>DAOWEW010000121.1 GCA_030638305.1 Desulfobacteraceae bacterium | reverse complement strand
TTTTAATCAAACAATTCTTTTAAAAGATTTTTCAAGCGATCCTAAACTCCAGCTTATCCAGGTCGGACGTCCGTGAGGGCAATGTGACGAGTTTTCACATTCATCAAGCTGGGAAAGCAGAGCCCTTATCTGTTTATCCGAAAGCTGTTGATTTGCTCTAATTGCTCCATGGCATGCTATAAGCATCAGGCACTGATCAATTGTTTTTTCCAGACCTTGAGTTAAACCGAATTCCAGCATTTTCTCCGCAATTTCCAGAATAATCGGTTTAATCTCCCTGTCTGCAAGCATAGCAGGAACAGACTTAACCACAAAAGTTGTTCCGCCAAATGGCTCAATTTCAAGTCCAAGTTTTTTCAGCTCCGGAATAAGTGTTTCAAGTGTGTGTGCTTCTCTATGTCCGGGATCAATTGTTTCCGGCATTAAAAGTTTCTGAGCTTCTATTTTTGAATTAATGGAAAGTTTTTTAAGATGCTCAAAAAGAATCCGTTCATGAGCTGCATGCTGATCAATAAGCACCAGCTCTTCATCAGATTCGCATACTATATAAGTATCATGAAACTGACCGACTGCTCTTAAATCACTAAAATGCTTTTCATCCCAGAGACTTTTCTGCACAGCAGGAACATCAGAACTATCAAGAATATCAAGAGAAACAGGAATATTGTTGATGGATTTGTTGTATTGTGGAACAGGTTCTGAAACAAAAAAAGGCTTTTGTTCGACAGAATCTATAGCACCCCATTTGGGCCGGTCAGCAATACGCAATGCTTCTGATACAGCGTCTGTCAATATTTTATGAACCTGTTTCTGCTGTGATAGACGAACTTCATGTTTTGATGGGTGAACATTTACGTCCACCTGGTCATAGGGTACATTTATAAAAACAACTGCAACAGGAAACTGTCCCTTCATCAATCTTCCTGCATATCCTTCAAAAAGCGCATACTGTATTCCTCTGTCTCGAACAACCCTGCCGTTTATATAGATAAAGATTCCCCTCGAAGTTTTTCGTGAAACCCGGCGAGATGATATCCATCCTTCACCTGAAACAAATTCGTCTTCAAATTTAATGTTTAACAAATCATTTTTCATATCATTGCCAACAACATCAAGAACTCTGTTAAACGGATCAGGCGATGAGTACAAGTTTTTAACTGTTTTTCCATTGTGATACAGTTTAAATTGAACACTCGGCCATCCCAACGCAATATTTGCAACAGCTTCAGCAACGTGCCCCATTTCTGTTTTTACTGTTTTGGAGAATTTTCGTCTCGCAGGAGTATTGAAGAAAAGCTGTTTGGCGGTTAGCATTGTGCCCCTTGGAGCACCAATTTCAGAAACTTTTTTTATTGTCCCTCCCTCTACAAAAATTTCTGTGCCGACTTCGGATATTTCATCTTTTGTGATCAAGAAAAATCTGGAAACAGAGGCAATGCTGGGAATGGCTTCACCTCTAAAACCAAGTGTCTTTATAGAAAATAAATCTCCGTCCTTGTAGATTTTACTGGTTGCATAACGCTCCAGGGAAAGAAGTGCATCATCATGGTTCATTCCAATACCATTATCAGAAACCCGTATCAGAGACAAACCACCGTTTTCAACCTCAATTACGACTCTTGTGCTCCCGGCATCTAATGAATTTTCTACGAGTTCTTTGACAACTGAAGAAGGGCGCTCCACAACTTCGCCGGCAGCTATCTTGTTGGAAAGAATTTCAGGAAGTATTTTTATCCTGGACATGTTCAGCCCGTATTTTTCATGAACAAGAGTTATCAAGAACGAAGCGCTCTAAAAATTCTGCTTCCTTTGGAGAAAGGTTAAATTTGATGCAGGCTTCCTCTATAATTTTATTCAGATCCTTTCCAGGTTTAAACTTTCTCTGCTCAGAAACCCACTTTACCGCTTTCCTGATTTCTTCACCTTCCGGTTGAATACTCATACTTTTTATATCCTCGCCTACAACACAGGCTTTTTCTTGTGAAAATCTGTTGCCTGCTCGAAATTATATGCCACTTTAATCATTTTTTCTTCATTAAAATGTTTCCCCATTATCTGAAGGCCTATCGGAAGCCCCTGGGAAGAAAATCCGCATGGAACCGACATGCCGGGTATTCCTGCAAGATTTGCCGAAAGAGTAAATATGTCGGATAAATACATTGTCAGAGGATCTTTGGTTCTTTCCCCTATTTTAAAGGCCGGCGTCGGCGCCACAGGAGATAACAATACATCACAGGATTTGAACGCTCTTTTAAAATCTTCTGTAATCAACGTGCGTACCTGAGAAGCCTTCTTGTAATATGCATCGTAATAACCGGAAGAAAGACAGTATGTTCCTATTATGATACGACGCTTAACCTCGGAACCAAACCCCATTGATCTTGTGCTTTTGTACATTTCTATAAGATCATTCTTATCTTTATCTCTTAAACCATACTTTACACCATCATATCTCGCAAGATTTGAGCTGGCCTCTGAAGGCGCTATAACATAATAGACCGCAAGCGCATATTCAGTATGTGGAAGAGAGACTTCCACAAATTCAGCGCCAAGACCTTCAATGGTCATTACCGCATTTTTTACTGCTTCCGAAACTTCCGTATCCATCCCGGACAACTCATTATATTCCTTTGGAATGCCGATTTTAACACCCTCTATTCCTTTTTTAAGAAATGTTGTATAATCAGGCACATCCATGGGCACTGATGTGGAGTCTGCTTCGTCATGACCGGAAATAGCATTTAACAATACAGCGCAATCCGTAACATCCTTTGTCAGAGGGCCGATCTGGTCAAGCGAAGAAGCAAAGGCTACAAGGCCAAAACGGGAAACTCTTCCATATGTCGGTTTCATGCCGACCACTCCGCAGTGAGATGCCGGCTGCCTTATTGATCCACCTGTATCTGAACCAAGAGATCCCAAACACATATCAGCAGCAACTGCTGCGGCTGACCCTCCGCTTGAACCGCCGGGAATACATGATAAATCCCATGGATTATGTGTCAGTTTAATGCTTGAGTGCTCTGTAGATGAACCCATAGCGAATTCATCCATGTTTACCTTTCCGACAATCACCGCACCTGCTTTTTTCAGTTTTTTTATTACAAATGCATCATAAATGGGCACAAAATTTTCAAGAATCTTTGATGCGCAGGTAGTACGAAGATCTTTTGTACAAATAAGATCTTTTATTCCCAGGGGTATGCCCGTAAGTGGTGTAATGTTGCCTTCTGCAATAGCCTTGTCGGCAAGTTCTGCCTGGGCCAATGCTGTTTCACCGGCAAAAGTAATATATGCCCCCACACGCGGTTCAACAGACTCAACCCGATCAAGAACGCTTTTTGTCAGCTCCCTTGAAGATATCTCTCCGCTTTTTAATAGATTGTGGGCTTCATGTATGGTAAGTTCATAAAGATTCATTTTCTCATCCTCATCCTGCTCCTTCTCGCTATATAATCTTTGGAACTACAAAATTCCCATCTTCTTTTTCAGGAGCATTTGCAAGAGCTTTATTTCTGTCAACGTGCTCTTTTCCTTTGTCTTCCCGAAAAACATTGGTCAGAGAAATTGCATGTGAAGTCGGAACCACACCTTTGGTATCAACGCGATTAAGCATATCAATATATTGCAATATATTATCTATCTGTACCGCAAATGTGCCTATAGACTCTTCATTCAGATCAAGCATGGCAAGATTCGCGACATGAACTATTTCTTCTTTGGTAATTCTCATCAATTTCTCCTGTCTTCCGACTTCCGACCCCTGTCCTCTGGCCCCCGACCCCTGATCCCCAATCCCTGCCCCTTATCTATTAACCAGGATCGCTTTAAATTTTTCCTTTTTTAACTTATTAAGGGTGCTGCCAGCCTCGGCCTTATCTTTGAAATAACCTATCCTTACTCTGTGCCAGATACCTTTGTCAGGAATATTGCTTGAAATTCTGTAAGCAGTATACCCTTTTTTTATGAGCTTTGCCACTATGTTATCAGCATCCTTTGAATTTTTGAAAGCCGCAACCTGAATTGTAATCGTTTTATTAGTTTCTTTTTTGCCCTTTTGTATGACTTCGTCTGGTTTAGTCTTATCGGGAGCTATTTTTTTTTTTGGTTTCAAGGCAGTATTTTTAGACAAATGTTTTGTCTCTTGTTTGCCGGATATCTTGACATTGCCATTATCTTTTCTGGTTTCCTTCAGCGCCTCGTAAAAATCAAAATCCGTTTTATTTCTAATCCCGTCTGAATCAATTTTAAATCGTTTTTGTTCTTTCCTGATAACAGCTTCTTTTAAAGCAACCAATTCGTTATGAAGTTTCTCAATATCAAATTTTACAGGAACCGTATCCCTTCCCACCAGAACTCCTAAGCCAAACATCCATGCGGAAACAAAAATAATCAAAAAAATCCAGGTTGAAGTATCCTTGGGAATAAACTGAAAACAAGGCTTTTGTTTATCTTTTTTATTTGTCATTACATTTTCTCAGGTGCAGACACACCGAGCAGTGCAAGACCATTTCGGATTATCTTTTTAATTGCAACTACGAGATAAAGTCTTCCAAAAGTCAATTCAGCCTCATCTGTAAGCACTCTGTGTTTATTATAATAGGAGTGAAAAGCTGATGCAAGATTCATCAGATAATATGTAATCCGGTGAGGCTCCATATTTTCCGCACTGCATCTTACTATCTCCGGATAACGCGACATGATTTTCATTAACTGCACTTCATCGGATTCATTAAGCCTGGATATTGCTGCATCATTCCAGACTATATCGCCTGCTCCATCCTCCTGTGCCTTCCTGACAATGCTTGATATCCTGGCATGTACATATTGAACGTAATACACAGGATTATCATTTGTCTTTTTTTTGGCAAGTTCCAGATCAAAATCAAGTGCGCTCTCATAATGACGTGTTAAAAAAATAAATCTTGCTGCATCACTGCCAACTTCACTGATTACGTCTTTAAGGGTAACAAACTCACCGGATCTGGTTGACATTGCAACAGGCTCTCCATTGCGCAGTAAATTGACAAGTTGAATCAGAATAACATTAAATGTGTCTCCGGTGTGACCTGAAGCCTCAATCGCGGCTGATATCCTGGGAATATATCCATGGTGATCAGCTCCCCATACGTCAATAATTTTTTCAAAACCTCTATCAAACTTATCTTGATGATATGCTATATCAGAAGCAAAATATGTTGTCAGGCCGTTACTGCGAACAACAACACGATTTTTTTCATCTCCAAAATCTTTAGTTCTAAACCACAGCGCCCCGTTATCTTCAAACATAATATTTTGTTTGCGGAAATCATTTATTACTCTATCCACCTTGCCGGAATCAAACAGGCTCTGTTCGCTGTACCATTTGTCAAACACCACCCCAAAAGACTCTAAATCTTCCTTTATCCCGGAAAGAATATCCTTTGCTGCAAAATGTGCGCAATAAGAGATAGCCTCCTCTTCGCTCATTAATAAAAGTTTATCCCCATTATCGTCCCTTATTTTTCCTGCCCTTACTTTTTTTGCCCTTACTTTTTTTGATAGATCACGAATATAGTCGCCCTGGTAACAATCTTCAGGAAATTGAACATCTGCCCCAAACAACTCTTTATATCGCAGGAAAACAGAGCGGCCAAGTGTATTTATCTGTCTGCCGGAGTCATTAACATAGTATTCTTTTTCAACATTATAACCGCAGAACAAAAGAATGTTTGCCACGCTGTCACCGACAGCAGCCCCTCTCCCATGTCCAACATGCAGTGGCCCTGTGGGATTTGCGCTTACGAATTCTATCTGGATTTTTTTCCCTTCACCAATATTTGAAGCGCCATAAAGTGCATCCTGATCATGAATCTTTCGTAAAACAGGATGCCAGGAATATTTGTTTAAGAAAAAATTAATAAAACCCGGCCCTGCAATTTCAGTTTTATCAAGTATTCCATCAGGGTCGTTTATATTTTTTATTATGGCCTCTGCAATTTTTCGGGGCGGCATTTTCTGGATTGATGCCATAATCATTGAAATATTTGTCGAAAAATCACCGTGAGACCCGGCCTTAGGCTCTTCAACTTCAATCTCGGGAAAATCCGACGATAGCAAATCACCCTTATCATATGCATCCTTAGACGCATTATAAATCATATTTTTGATTTTCTGTTTCATTTTTTAAAACCTTACGGTAATAGTTCAGCTATATTTTCTTGAATTGCAATTTCGTACATTTTTTGAAGAGTAAAAAATGGTAAAAATAATTTTAAGGGATGATCAGGTAAAGAAATAAAACCAAATTTTTGATAGTATTTTTTTACATCTTTATTTTTTGCATCCACAAAAAAGCCTATTACTCCTGCGTGTTCTGAAATAGAGATAATTCGCATAATAGCATTAATCAGCATATGCCTGCCCAATCCTTGATTCTGCCTGTCCTTTGCAGTTGCTAATCTGGAAAGTTTTACAGCAGGAACTTTTCCCTTGTACTTCTTAGCATATTTTTGGGGAAGCTTTTCAGATGATAACTCAAATAAGGATAAAGTATAAAATCCCAATACTTCTTCAGGGATATTCTTATCTACAGCTACAAAAGTTCGGGATAGTCCCTTTTTAAGATTTTGTCTCGCCAGATTCTTTAAAAAATAATTTAATTCCTCAATCCCACAGTCAAAATTATCACGGTTGTGAGTGCGGCTCAGCTCAATAAAGTTAATCATCAAGGAATTTCCGCTTATATGCTATGGCTGCTTTAATTAACTCTTCGTTTGGCTGAGGAGGATTTTCAATTGTTTCAAAAAAAAATTCAGCGTCCTTTTGAGTGAGACTTAACATTCGCTCTTGTTCAAGTATTGACTGAGCTTTTTCAAGAGCGGACTGAATTATGAATTGATTCAACGTTGCCCCTAAAAACTCAGAAGCTTGCACGAGTTTATTATGTACATGATATGGCATTCTTGTTTGAAATCTTTTCTCTGCAACCGGCATTATTCACCTCTATTAGTTAAGATTTAGTTCAATCTAAATACCATATCTGTGCCAAAATGGCAAGCAAAAAATGGGCATCTTTTATTTGCAAATTTAATATTGACACCAATATTTTTTCAAGATATTAATTTCCACCATCTTACATTCCTGTTTAAAATTGCCGGCTAAGGCCTGCTTGTAAAAGATATTTCAAATAATTTAAGCTCAAACAATAACCATGAAGGTATGCGTATCATGAAGATATTATATCTATATGGTTCTTTTTGCACAAAGGAGGGTAAATTTTATGAATAAATCTTTTTTAAATTATTTTGCAGTTGTATTATTTATTGTTCTAATCGCCAGTCCTGTTTCAGCTCATTTTGGCATGGTCATACCTTCAGATCAGATGGTAATGCAAGGAGAAAATACCAATATAAAAATTGATCTTAAGTTCTGGCATCCATTTGAAGGCCATGGAATGGATCTTTCAAAGCCGGCAGAGTTCGGTGTTTGCATAAATGGGGAAAAAACCAATTTAATCAAATCTCTTAAACCAGCCGATGTTAAAGGACATCAGGCCTGGACTGCAGATTATAAGATTAAAAGGCCCGGGGTTTACATGTTTTACATGGAACCTCAACCATACTGGGAACCGGCAGAAGATTGTTATATAGTTCATTATACAAAAGCTGTGGTTACTGCTTTTGGCGATGATGAGGGCTGGGATGAGGAAATTGGTTTTAAAACCGAGATAGTCCCTCTATCCAAACCTTATGGATTATATACTGGCAATGTATTTCAGGGAATAGTCAAACTGGATGGAAAGCCTGTACCATATGCTGAAGTTGAAGTCGAATATTATAACAAAAATGGAAAATACAGCGCTCCGACTGATTACATGGTAACTCAGACTGTCAAAGCCGATCAGAATGGTGTTTTTACCTATGCTGCACCACAAGCCGGATGGTGGGGCTTTGCTGCACTAAACACTTCCGACGCCAAAATAAAACACAACGGAGAAGACAAGGATATTGAGCTTGGAGCTGTTATCTGGGTTGAGTTTATTGATATGAAATAGCTATTTGGTGCCCGGCAGCAGACTTCGTCGGGATACACGAGTCTTTCCGAATGATTTAATTTTTATCTGCGGGTTTACCCCGTCCGAATTAATTTAGGACGTTTTTTTTATAACCATCAACTCATTAACAAAACACAGTAAATCCTTAAACACATGAGTAACGTAACCGCAATCATCAAAAAAGAAAGGAAAAATCAAATGAAAAACTATGTAATTATTGTTATGTTGGTCTTTGGATTGGTATTTTCGGGATTTTCTTCAGTTTATGCCGAAAATGGCGTGCTGGACAGTCTAAGTGAAAATATAACACTCAGCGGAGTCATCGAAGTTGAAGCAGGTTATGCAAAAAATGGCGGGGATTCGAGTGATATAGTTGTTGCAACTGTTGAAGTCGGAATTGATGCACAGATTGCAAAACATGTTTCCGGCCATATTCTCTTTTTATATGAAGAAGATGATACACCTTTTGACGTTGATGAAGCAATTATCTCAATTAATGGTGAGGATGTGGTACCTCTTTACCTGAACGCGGGGCAAATGTATCTTCCGTTTGGAAATTTTGAAAGCCATATGATCAGCGATCCTGTGACGTTGGAACTTGGTGAAACAAGGGAAAGCGCTGTTGTTGCCGGCTTTGCAACTGACTTGATAGACATTTCCGCAGGTATTTTTAACGGAGATGTTGATGAGAAAGATAATGAAATAGAGAGTTATGTTGTCAGCGCAGTATTTACCCTTCCGGAAAACACTGTTGCCGATTTTGGTTTAACAGCAGGTGCATCTTACATATCAAACATTGGAGACAGTGATTCTCTGCAGGACGCAATTGGTGCAACTATCAAAGACTATGTTCCGGGGTATAGTGCATTTGTATCAATTTCTGTTTTAGACAAATTTTTCTTTAACGCAGAATACTTAACAGCCGCTGATGAGTTTGCAGGTATCGACTTTAGCATCACGCAGGAATTAAAACCATCAACATGGTATGCTGAACTGGCTGTCGGAATTATTGATGATCTTGAAATTGCAGTGCATTATGCGGAAAGTGATGATTGCGATGATGTTCTGCCGGAAAATCGGTATGGTGCTGCCATTACATACGGCCTTTTTGAAAGTACATCATTGGGCCTTGAGTATCTCCACGATAACTTTGAACATGATGATGACATTGATATCATAACCGCACAGCTTGCTATAGAATTCTAAAATATGCGAATAGTTCAGCCACAAAAACACCAACCTGCTTACAGCAAGCAGGGATATTTGTAACTGTTGACGGTTTACGGTTCAACCGTGAACCGTCAACCGTCAACCGTTAAACCGTCACAAACATGCATATCTCTGAAGGCGTATTATCCCCGGCCATTCTGGCTGGGGGCGCAGCCCTTACAGCAATTGGCGTTGGAATTGGGCTGAAAAATATAGATTACGAAGAAATTCCATATATTGGTATCCTTACAGCAGGTTTTTTTGTTGCTTCCCTTATACACCTGCCCATTGGTCCCGCTTCCGTACATCTTGTATTGAATGGTATGCTGGGACTCATTCTGGGCTGGAAAGCATTTCCGGCCATTCTGGTCGGTCTGACGCTTCAAGCGCTTCTTTTCCAGTTCGGAGGAATTACAACCCTTGGCATTAACACACTGAACATGGCTCTTCCTGCTGTAACAGGCTACTACCTGTTTGGTTGGGGAGTAAAAAAAAGCTCAGGCCGGCTGATATTTATAATTACAGCATTTTCAGCAGGTTCCTGCGCTGTTCTTTTTGCAGGAATGCTGGTTGGATTTTCCCTGTATCTAAGTGGTGAAGCATTCCTGCCCGCAGCAAAACTGATGGTTGCAGCACATCTTCCTGTAATGCTGCTCGAAGGCACATTGACTGCAATCTGTGCCCTGTTTTTAAAAAAGCTCAGGCCGGAACTTCTGGAGGGTTTATATGTCTGATTGCAGACGATTGCTTATATATTTTTTCTTCCTGAGCCTTTTTATTTTTTCTGACACACCGGCATTTGCTCACAAAGTAACAATATTTGCCTGGATTGAAGGCGATACTGTTTATACTCAAAGCAAGTTCAGCGGGGGCAAAAGAGCGAAAGGAGCTTCTGTAATTGTTTACGATTTGGATGAAAACAAACTTCTCGAAGGAAAAACAGATGACAAAGGAAGGTTTGTGTTTAAAATACCACAAGAAACCGCTCTTAAGGTTGTTTTGAAAGCCTCCATGGGTCATATGGCTGCATGGACAATACCGCTTGAAGAAATAACAGCAGGTATTCAAACCTCAGATGGTAATTCCGAATCAGGTATAAAAAATTATTATGAATCATCCTCACAGTCACCAACAATTACCTCAGGCAGCAATCCTGCTGCTCTTTCCGAAGTCCGTGGAATTTCAAAACAGGAAATAAAAAAGCTGATAGATGAATCTCTGGACAAAAAGCTGTCGCCTATTATGAATATGCTGGCTGATTCATACAGAGACGACCCCAGTCTAACTGAAATAATAGGCGGAACAGGTTATATTTTTGGCCTTGTCGGCGTTGCCATGTATTTTACAAGCCGCAGAAAAAAAAATTATAATAGTGGCAATTGAAGAATTAACAGGCATCAATTCGCTGATTAAGCGCCTTGATCCCAGAGTTAAGATAATTGAGGTGTTTTTTTTCTCTATTGTTTTGGCTGTATCAAACAGTTTGCCGGTTCTTTTGTCAGCTCTTATTATTTCTCTCGGTATTGTTCTTATTGCCGGAATACCCTTAAAAGAAATTTTCAGACGTCTTGTACCGGTAAATGTGATGATACTTTTCCTCTGGTTTTTTCTTCCTTTTACTATTGAAGGAAAACCTTTGTTTAATATCGGCCCGCTTGCAGTAACTCATGAAGGATTAATATATGCTTGTCGCATAAGCATCAAATCTAATGCCATGATGCTGATGCTGATCTCGCTTATAGCCTCAACTCCAATCTTTACACTTGGACATGCTCTGCTTGAATTAAAAATTTCCAAAAAACTGGTGCATCTTTTTTTCTTCACATACCGTTATATTCATGTCATGGACAAAGAATATAGCCGCTTAATAAATGCCATAAAAATAAGAGGATTCAGGCCCGGAACAAATTTGCATACGTATAAAACCTTTGCTTATATAGTCGGCATGCTTTTGATAAAAAGCTTCGACCGCATGCAAAGAGTACGTAATGCCATGCTGTGCCGAGGTTTTAAGGGCAATTTTTACATTCTTAAAATTTTTTCTTTTAAAAAAATTGACGCTGTCTCTATTGCTTTTATGGTTTTGGTTTTTGTTTTTCTGGGGGTAATGGAGTGGACAGCAACAACCTAATAATAAACCTGATAGATATATCTTTCAGCTATCCTGACGGTCCTAAGGTTCTTGATAATTTAAATTTTCAGTTTTCAAGAAATGAAAAAATCGGTCTTATAGGCACTAACGGCAGTGGAAAAACCACGCTTTTTCACATAATAATGGGCTTATTAAAACCTGTGTCAGGAAAAATAGAAATTTTCGGCAAAACCGCAAAAAAAGAAAAAGACTTCGTAAACGTACGCCGGAAAATAGGCTTGCTTTTTCAGGATGCAGATGATCAGCTTTTCAGCCCTACTGTGCTGGAAGACGTTGCCTTCGGCCCTTTAAACTTTGGCAAATCTCGTGATGAAGCTATTGATATCGCACGTAAAACTCTGGACTTTCTTGGTCTTGCCGGATTTGAGGACAGGGTTACCTACAAACTGTCCGGTGGGGAAAAAAGACTGGTATCTCTGGCCACAATCCTTGCCATGGAACCGGAAATACTGCTTCTTGACGAGCCGACTACAGGGCTTGACGAAAAAACAAAGACAAAGATAACAAAAATTCTGTCTGAACTTGATCTTTCATATATTCTCATATCCCATGAACTTGATGTGCTCTCTGAAATAACAGATTTAATTTATACAATAAAAAATGGCAAAATCATTTTTGATGATGATGTCCATTTTCACCGGCATGCTCATGTTCATCCCCATGGGTCAACTTTCCATAAGCACAAGTAACATCTCCTTCCCATGTTCCTAACCTCAAGTTTGATCTATTCTCATTCTCATATTTTTGCGCTTTCTAAATAAATTTATTGTAAAAAATTATAATGAATAGTATAATAAAAAAATTTATTTACAGAGGGAATCCTCTGTTTTACAAAAAAGTGAATAAGGGAGACAGGAAATGGAAAAAAAGAATTGTATCATTACGATAGGTTTTATAATAGTGCTACTTATTTTTGGTATCTGGTTTTTGACCATAATCAAAACAACTCCTGCAGAAAAAGCTCTGTCGGAACCTGCAGCAGAACATAAAATAGAATCTGCTGCGGAACATAAACCGGAACCCGTTGCAAAACATAAACCGGAACCTGTAGCGAAAGTTGAACCAACTGTTGAAGCTGAACCGGAACCAGCATCAGTACCAGTGCCAGCGCTCGCAATAGCACCGGCAATAGCGCCAACACCGGCAGTTGAGGTTAAACCGGTCGATTTTGATATAGTTCCATTAGAAGATAAGGACTGTGCAAAATGTCATCCATATGCTGTCAAAGATATCAACGAACGTGGCGGATTGCACCAGTCAATCGGTTGCAACGAATGTCACCTGGAACATCCACCACTGGGAAACGATCCGATTCCGACATGTGAAATGTGTCATGATCCTGGAGATGCAGAGCATTATAACATCAAAAATTGTAACGCTTGTCATTACCCGCATTATCCCACTGAAATGGAGTTCGGTGAAATTAATGTTTCTGCCTGCCTTTCATGCCACCCTGCACAAGGTGAAGAAATGGAAGCAAAGCCGAGTGAACATGCCGGTTTGAATTGTACTGAATGTCACACGGTTCACCGTGAGTGGAATAACTGTGCGGATTGTCATACTCCACATGCTGAGGAAATGACCCATGCTGATTGTCTCGCTTGTCACAAACCACATAGTCCCAAAGCAGTCAATTATGCTGATGGTATTCCCAATAACTACTGCGCTTGCTGTCATGAAAATGTAGGCACTGCCCTTGCATCAAGCAAGAAAGCTCATGCTGAAATGAGTTGCATAGAATGTCATGAAAGCGAACATATGGCGATTACGCAATGTGACGGATGCCACGGTGCCGATTTGCATGGTGCCTCTATGCATGAACGATACCCGTTATGCCTTGACTGTCATAATAATCCTCATGCATTAGCAGAGTAGAAATCAACTAATCAGGTTCAAAGGTTCGGGGTTCAAAGGTTAAAACCTGACCAACCCTGAACCTTGAATTTATGAACCCTATACATTGGAGGCACAGATGAGAAAAAAGGTGTTTGTCAGTATTATTAGTTGCTTGTTTATGCTTTTTTCTAACACCTTGTCCTTGGCTGAAAACAATTTTCTTAAATTAGCCGAAGGTGACTGT
>DAOWEW010000169.1 GCA_030638305.1 Desulfobacteraceae bacterium | reverse complement strand
GAAGAAATAATAACATCAGAAGAATTTTCTTTGGATAAAACAAGGGAAATTCTGAAAGATGAAATAATTGTTGTCCTTGGATATGGGGTTCAAGGCCCCGCGCAGGCATTAAATCTCAAAGATAATGGCTTTAATGTAATAATAGGACAGCTTGAAGGAGATGAATACTGGAATAAAGCTATTGCAGACGGTTTTGTCCCAGGTGAAACCCTGTTGCCAATTGAGGAAGCAGCAAAAAAGGGAACCATTATTAAGGAACTGCTTTCAGATGCAGGACAAGTTGCCACATGGCCAATAGTAAAGCCATGTCTTAATGAAGGAGATGCTCTTTATTTCTCGCATGGATTTTCTATTGTTTATAAAGATCAAACAGGTATTATCCCCCCTGAAAACGTAGATGTTATTCTGGTTGCTCCAAAAGGATCAGGCACAAATGTCCGAAGAAATTTTCTAGACGGAAGCGGTATAAATTCCAGCTATGCAATACACCAGGACTATACCGGCAGAGCAAAGGAAAGAACTCTTGCCCTCGGAATAGCAATAGGTTCGGGCTATCTCTTCCCAACCACCTTTGAACAGGAAGTTTATAGTGATCTTACCGGAGAACGCGGAGTTCTCATGGGCTGTCTTGCCGGTACCATGGAAGCACAATATAATATTCTCAGGGAAAATGGTCATTCTCCGAGTGAGGCTTTTAATGAAACAGTTGAAGAATTGACTCAGAGCCTTATACGTCTTGTTGGAGAAAACGGCATGGATTGGATGTTTGCGAACTGCAGCACAACCGCTCAGAGAGGGGCGCTTGACTGGGCTCCAAAATTCCGGGACGCAGTAGCTCCTGTTTTTGAAGAGCTTTATGACCGTGTTAAAACCGGTAAAGAGACACAACGAGTTCTTGAGGCCAACAGTGCACCTGATTATCTTGTAAAACTGAGAAAAGAACTTGATGTTATACATAATTCTGAAATGTGGAAAACCGGCACAGCGGTCAGATCATTACGACCTGAAAATCGGAAAAAATAAACTGCTCGTTGCTGGTTAGGAATTTCCCCCAGGTGAAAGGAGAAAGAGAATACCAATGCCTGTAATAAGCAGATTTCTTGGGATTATCATAGCCATGTATTGGGATGATCATTCTCCTCCACATTTTCATGCAAAATACGTAGAATACGAAGTTACAGTTAATATTCTAACTGGTATGGTAGAAGGAAAATTTCCAAAGCGAGCGTTACGGCATGTACTTGAATGGTATGAGCTACATAAAGATGAGTTAATTATGTCAAGAAAATGAAGCATTGAATCCAATAGAACCCTTGGAGTAATAATTATGTTTCTTTATGTTACAAATGCCAAGTATATAGAAGATTACAAAGTAGAGGTATCGTTTAATAATGGTCGAAAAGGTGTGGCTAATCTAATAGATGCTTTGAAGGGACCAATGTTTAACCCCTTAAAAAACAAGGCAATATTCTCGAACCTGAAACTTGATAAAGAACTGGAAACTATTGTTTGGCCAAATGGTGCAGATTTAGCTCCTGAGTATATCTATTTTCAGGCTTTTAAGAATGAGCCGGAGTTACAATCACAATTTAAACAATGGGGTTATATCACATAGCCCCCCGCCCCTTGCATGTTAGATAGCGCTTGGACGAAAACCCCGTTAGGGAAGTCCTTAACGAGCAACCATTGTTTGGAGATCAACAAAATGGAACCAATCCTGTTATATGATACCACATTAAGAGACGGAGCTCAGGGAGAAAACATCAACTTCAGTGCTGAAGAAATGATAAAAATCGCACAGAGGCTTGATGACCTTGGAATGCATTACATAGAGGGTGGATGGCCCGGTTCCAATCCAAGAGACGAACGCTTTTTTAAGCTGGCGAAAAATATTAAATTTCAAAATGCCCGTCTTACCGCATTCGGCTCGACTCGCAGGCCGAAAATTACTGCTGATGAAGATCAAAACCTGAAAGCACTTATTGAAAGCAGCACCCCTGCTGTAACAATATTCGGTAAAACATGGGACCTTCATATTGAGCGCGTTATGAACAATACCCTGCAGGAAAATCTTGCTATGATAAAAGATAGCGTAGAATTCCTTAAAAAAAATGGTCGGGAAGTTATTTACGATGCCGAGCATTTTTTTGACGGGTATTCAGCAAACAGGAAATATGCATTACAGACTCTTATGGAAGCTATAGATGGAGGAGCAGAAACAGTTGTTCCATGTGATACAAATGGTGGAACCCTGCCACATGATATAGAAGCCATTATGAATGATGTATATGATACTCTCAATAAGCACAGGGGAAAAACAAATTCTCCGCCCATTAAGATTGGTATTCATACTCACAACGATAGTGGCCTTGCTGTCGCCAATGCCATTGCAGCCGTACGCAAAGGCGCTGTTATGGTACAGGGAACCATAAATGGATATGGAGAAAGATGCGGGAATGCAGATCTTACTTCTATTATACCGATTCTTTGTCTTAAAATGAATTATCCATGCATCTCCAAAAAAAATCTTGCAAAGCTCAAAACCGTATCAAGGTTTGTAAGTGAATCCGCAAACATGACCCCGCTTAATTCAAGGCCTTTTGTCGGCAAAAGCGCATTCGCCCACAAAGGTGGTATCCATGTAAGCGCTGTAATGAAAGTACCAAGAGCTTATGAGCACATGAATCCTGAATTAGTAGGGAATGAACGCCGCGTGCTGATATCTGATCTCGCCGGTAAAAGCAACATAGAATACAAAGCTAAAGAACTTGGTATAGAGCTTGGAGCAAACGGTGTTGACAGCCGCAAAATCGTCACAGAAATAAAGCGTCTCGAAGAAAAAGGTTACCAGTTTGAAGTAGCTGACGCGTCATTCAAAATAATGATGGAAAAATTTACAAAACAGTTTAAACCGCTGTTTGAACTGAAAGCTTTCAGAGTTTACATTGAAAAGGAAAAAGATCGCCCTTGTTCTGCCCACGCAACTATAAAAATATCAGTAGATGGCGTTGAAGAAATTACCGCAGCAGAAGGAAATGGGCCGGTAAGCGCTCTGGATAACGCTCTGCGCAAAGCTCTTGAAAAATTCTATGTAGCAGATATGGATTCCATGAGCCTTGTAGATTTTAAGGTTAGAGTAATTGATGCATGGGAAGGAACTGCTGCAAAAGTAAGAGTTTTAATAGAATCACGTGATGAAGATCATATCTGGAGCACCATAGGTGTTTCGGAAGATATAATTGAGGCAAGCTGGCAGGCATTGGCTGATAGCTTCCAGTATAAACTATCCAAAAAACGGGGGTCGGAGATCAGGGGTCAGGGGTCAGAGGTCGGAAGTCAGGAGTCAGAAGTCAGGAGTCAGAAGTCAGGGGTCAGGGGTCAGGGATCAGTTTGTAGGGTGGATTAAGCGAAGCGAATCCACCGAAAACTACGACATCCTTCAGCAAACTCAAAAAGTAGGTTACAGTTTTAACGTTTCTCGTTCCCACGCTGGAGCATGGGAACCGGGTAATAGTCTCAATTCATTTACGGGTATTGAGTTTAGATTTGGGTAAAATCATGAATGAAAGAGTAATAATTTTTGATACCACTTTGAGAGATGGTGAGCAGTCTCCTGGAGCAAGCATGAATACCGGAGAAAAGATGCGGCTTGCCGTACAACTGGAAAAACTCGGTGTCGATGTTCTGGAAGCCGGGTTTCCTGCTGCATCTGAGGGAGATTTTGAGGCTGTTTCGCAAATCGCAGGAATTGTGAAAAATGTCGAAGTGGCTGCATTGGCACGAACATTCAAAGCTGATATTGACCGCGCCTGGGCTGCAATCCGTCACGCAAAAAAGCCCAGGATTCATACTTTTATAGCTACTTCAGATATCCATCTGAAGTACAAGCTGAAAATGAGCAGAGATGAAGTGATAAAAACAGCTTTTGAAACTGTCAAATACGCAAAATCTTTTACAAATAACATTGAATTTTCATCTGAGGATGGCTCAAGGAGTGACCGTGACTTTCTTTGCAAGGTTTTTGAGGCAGCAATTGAAGCAGGAGCTACTACTCTTAATCTTCCGGATACAGTAGGATATGCTATTCCTCAAGAATTCGGGGAGCTTGTAAAATATGTCATGGCCCATACGCCCAATATAGATAAAGCCGTATTAAGCGTGCATTGCCACAATGATCTTGGCCTTGCCACTGCAAATACTCTTGCCGCCATATCCGCTGGCGCCAGGCAGGCAGAAGTAACTATAAACGGGATAGGAGAAAGAGCAGGGAATACTTCACTTGAAGAAGTAGTTATGGCTCTGCACACAAGGCCCAATTTTCTTCCTGTGTCAACCAACATAAAAACCGAATATATTTACCCGACAAGCCGCCTTGTAAGTATGATAACCGGAATTATAGTTCAACCGAACAAAGCCATTGTCGGAGCCAACGCATTTGCCCATGAAGCCGGAATCCATCAAGACGGTATGCTGAAAAATCCCATGACATACGAAATCATGAAGCCTGAAACCATAGGCTTAAGTACCAATAAACTTGTACTTGGAAAACATTCGGGAAGACATGCCCTTCGTTCTCACTTAAAGGAATTAGGATACGACCTTAGTGATGAAGAGTTAAAGCTTGTTTTTGAAAAATTCAAGGAGCTTGCAGATAAGAAAAAACATATTTTAGATGAAGATCTGGAAGTCATTATAACTGAGAGCATTTTGAAAACAGCGGAAGTCTTCAATCTCGAATATCTTCATGTTTCAAGCGGAACAACAGTACATCCAACTGCAAGTGTTAAACTAAAAATAAATGGAAAATCCGTAAAGAGCTCCGGATATGGAAATGGCCCGATTGATGCCGCCTATAACATTATTGCAAAACTTACAGATTCAAAATCAGAACTATTAAGGTTTTCCATCAGTGCCATCAGCGGAGGTACGGATGCACAGGGCGAAGTAACTGTACGATTAAAAGAAAACGGACTTATTGCTCTCGGCAGGGGAACAGATCCTGACATTATCACAGCCAGTGCCAAAGCCTATATTAATGGACTTAACCGGCTGGAATACTTAAAAGCAAATCCAATAGAAACATCTGAAGTTATATAACCAGTCTGGACTAAAACTCAAAATACCTGAAATTATAGTCAGTTGGATGCTATTCTCAAG